>JBEVJQ010000249.1:0-2953 GCA_040510055.1 Burkholderiaceae bacterium
GACCGGGGCTTCGCGACGCAGACGCTCGAAGTAGACGCCGATGCTGTCGTCGCGGAACAGTTGCGGGTCGCTGACGTTGATCTGGTCGATCGGCATCGCGTCGACGGCCTGGCGGAGCGCGGCGAGCGTCGGCTTTTCCGGGTCGGCGATTGCGGGAGTGTTCAAGGGCTGTCTAGCCTCCAAGCCGGCCCAGCGTCTGTCGCGCGATCGGCGCGGGCGTCGCCCGGGCGGTGCCCGATACTCGAAACCGGTGCGCGTGTCATGCGCTCCGCGCGCCTGGTTTGGCGGGCGCCCCAGCGACGCTCCTGGCCGCTCCTGGCCCGCGCCCGCTGGCCGGCGCCCCGGCCGGCGCCCCTGGCCGGGCCGCTCGCCGATGATACGGCCTGCTTGCTCTCGGGTAGACTGGAAGGCAGCCTGGACCTCACGCAGAGCGAACGAGATGTCGACCGCCTCCCACTCAGCCGATGGCGACGCGATTCGCGTCCTCGCCTTCGACGTCTTCGGTACCGTCGTCGACTGGCGCGGCTCGATCATCAACGAACTGTCGGCCGCCTGGCCGCTACTGGACGCCGCGGCGATGGCCGATGCCTGGCGGGCCGGATATCAGCCGGCGATGGCGAAGGTGCGCGGTGGCCAACTCGGATGGACGAAGATCGATGACCTCCATCGCGGCATTCTCGAGGAACTGCTACCGCGATTCGGCCTGGAGCATCTGGACGAGGCCGAACGCCGCCACCTGAATCGTGTCTGGCATCGGCTCGATCCGTGGCCCGATTCAGTCGCCGGGCTCGAACGGATGCGCGAGCGTTTCATCCTGACGCCGATGTCGAACGGCAATATCGGGTTGCTGACGGAAATGGCCAAGCGGGCAGGTCTGCCGTGGGACTGCGTCCTGTCGGCCGAGGTCTTCCGGCACTACAAGCCGGATCCCGAGACCTATCTCGGGGTCTGCGACGTGTTCGACATCGCGCCGTCGCAGATGCTGATGGTGGCGGCGCACGTCGACGATCTCGTGGCGGCGGGCCAATGCGGGTGCCGGACCGCCTTCGTCGCCCGGCCGCTCGAGTACGGCCCGGACGTCACGCCGCGGAGCGCGGCACCGGGGCAGTTCGACTTCCAGGCCACCGATATGGTCGATCTCGCTGCCCAGCTCGAGCGGGTCCAGCCCGAACCGTATCCGGCCCGGCGGCGGCAGACCGGCGCCTGAGCCCAGTCGTCGCCAGCGCGGTCATGGCCAGCGCCGGAGTCGTCGGCGGCGACATCCAGCAGCGGCCGCCAGGCTTGCGACTGTCATGAGTGCGGCGACCGACGGGTATCCGTCGCGCATCGTCTGCCTGACCGAGGAACCGACCGAGGTTCTCTATCTCCTGGGCGAACAGCATCGGATCGTCGGCATTTCCGGGTTCACGGTCCGACCGCCGATCGCCAGGCGCGAAAAGCCGAAGGTCTCGGCTTTCACCAGCGCGAAGATCGCCCCGATTCTGGCGCTCGAACCGGACCTCGTGATCGGCTTCTCCGATATCCAGGCCGAGATCGCCCGCGACCTGGTCCGCGAGGGGGTCGAGGTCTGGATCAGCAACCACCGCAGTGTCGCCGGCATCCTCGGCTACGTCCGCCGGCTCGGCGCGATGGTTGGCGCGGCCGCGGCCGCCGACCGGCTGGCCGGGGAATTCGAGGCGCGAATCGAGGGCGTCCGCGGTGCCGCCAACCGGCTGCCCTGGCGGCCGCGGGTCTACTTCGAGGAATGGGACGAGCCGTCGATCTCGGCCATCGCCTGGGTCAGCGAACTGGTCGGGATCGCCGGCGGCGACGACATCTTTCCCGAGCGCGCGTCGTGCCGCCTGGCGAAGGGCCGGATCCTCGATGACCGCGCGGCAGTCATCGCTCGCGACCCGCAGCTCATCGTCGGCTCGTGGTGCGGGAAGAAGTTCCGGCCCGAGCAGGTCGCCGCTCGCACCGGCTGGGAGGCGATCGACGCCGTGCGCGGCCGATGGCTGGCCGAGGTCAAGTCGCCGCTGATCCTGCAGCCGGGTCCGGCGGCGCTGACCGACGGGCTCGACGCACTGCATCGGCTGGTGCGTTGGCGAGTCGATGCCTGATGGCAAGGTCATTGCTGGCAATCTCCGTCCTGGAGATTTGCAGCTGCGGTGCGCCGTGGCCGGCTGAGGCTCGCGCGGCCGCTCGACGAATGGCTTGCCGACCTGTATCGGCTACCGGAACTCCGATTCGAGCCCGTCGATGCAGGCATTGCCCAGGCCGCAGGCTCGTTCGACGATTCAGTAGCCAGTGACTGGCCGACCGCCTCGTCCTGGGGACGGCTCACGCGCTCGGAGGCAAGCTCGTCACAGCCGATACTCGAGTCCGATCAGCGCCTGGTGCCAACGATCTGGTAGTCAACGCAATGACTGCGTCCCCGCGAGGCCTTGCGCCCCGCGAGTCCTCGCGGGGCTCGCCTGCTCACCCGTGCAGGACCGCCCAGATCTTGTCGGCCGTCAGCGGCATCTGCAGCCCGCGCGCCGGCTCGCCCTTGCCGGCGCGGATCAGCGCGTCGCGCACCGCGCCGAACGCGGCCGGTGTCGCGCCGATCGTCCCCAGTTCGCCCACGCCCTTGACGCCGAGCAGGTTGGTCTTGCACGGGATCGACTGGTCGAGCAACGTGCGGATCGGGCCCTGGACGATGTCGGCGCGCGGCATCGCGTAGTCCATGAAGCTGCCGGTCAGCAGCTGGCCGGATTCCGGGTCATAGGTGACCTGCTCGCAGAGCGCCTGGCCCAGCCCCTGGACGGCACCGCCCTCGAGTTGGCCCATGACGATCATCGGATTGACGACGCGACCGACGTCGTTGACCGACGCGTAGCCAACGACCTGGACGTGACCGGTGTCGGGCTCGATCTCGACTTCGCAGATGTGACAGCCGTTCGGCCACGACGGGGCCTGTGCCGAGGTCGCCGAC
>JBEVJQ010000250.1:0-4408 GCA_040510055.1 Burkholderiaceae bacterium
GTACGGACCTCGGTCACGAAGTCGCGGGCCCGGTAGTTGATCGCCAGGTCGGCCCCGGCGGTACGTGCCGCGGCCATCTTCTCCTCGCTGCCGACGGTGCAGAACACCGTGGCGCCGAACGCCTTGCCGAGCGCGATCGCCGTCATCCCGATGCCGGAGGTCCCGCCGTGGATCAACGCGGTCTCACCCTCTGCGAGGCGGCCGCGTTCGATCAGGTTGGCCCAGACGGTGAAGTAGTTCTCCGGCAGCGCCGCGGCGTCGCGCAGCGACATCCCCTTCGGTACCGGCAGCACCTGCCCGGCCGGTGCGGTCACGTATTCGGCATACCCGCCGCCATTGGTGAGCGCGCAGACCTCGTCTCCGCGATGCCACTCGGTCACGCCCTGGCCGACGGCCGCGATCCGACCCGCGACCTCGAGCCCGATGTGCGGAGAGGCGTCCGCAGGCGGCGGATATCGTCCCTGGCGTTGCGCGACGTCGGGGCGGTTTACACCGGCCCACGAAACACGGATCAACACCTCGCCGGCGCCGACCTCGGGAATATCACCTTCAGCGAGCACCAGGACCTCGGGGCCGCCGCCGTTGCCATGATCGATGTACTTCATCGGATGAATCGCCTCACATGATCGGCGCCGAGGCCGACCTGCTCGAAATGTTTGCGGTAAGCGTCGATCCGTGTGAAGACGTCGTCGTAGTCGAGACTCCGGCCTTCGGTATCGACGTACATCAGCGCCCCGTGAACGGTGAACAGCGTGATCATCTCGTGACAATCATCGGGGACGACGAGCGTGTGGGTCTCGCCCGGTGGTTCGAAGACATAACTGTTCTCGGCCGCGACCCAGTCGTGTTCGAGGTAGTACCAGCTACCGCGCAACACGAGCGCATGGACCTGGCCGGAATGGCGATGGCGCTGCAGAACACCGCTGCGCCTGACGCGTAGCAGATGGACGTAGAAACCGCCGGTGACGTTGAGGTGGATCGGCCGCGACCAGACGCCCGGGCCCACCGGTGCCCAGAGCCGTTCGTCGTCGGTGATGATGCCGGAAAGCATCATGTCCGGCGCCATGCCCCAGGGTTGCGGCTTGGCGAACGGCTCGAGGCCGGGCTTCAGCGCCGGCTTGACCAGCGGCGAAGGCGAGCGCTCGTCGGGCTCGTTGAGGCGGATCTCGAAAGTGGCGATGCCGGCGCCCGCCGCCGATCCTGAAGCGGCGCCGGCGTCGCCATCACCCACCGGCGCCTTCACGGCCGCTGCACCATGACCGACCTGTCCGTCGACTGCCGACCTGCCGGCTGCCGCCGTGTCGATCACCGATTGGTTCATCTCCGACTCCCTGACCGGATCACCCGGTGTGTCACCATTGCAGCCGTCCGAAAGTTCGCTAACCGCCAGTCGCGAACGAGCGCTCTCGCCGAACCCCGGTTGCGGCAAGCGACGATCCCGATTCACGAGCCATGCATCGCACCCCACCACCGGCCGCCGACGGCCTGACGCCTGTTCGCACCGCACGGTCGACTCCGTCGGCGGCGACACGAGCAGTTTCCGGGCCAAGCTCCGAGGCCTTCGTAGAGGTTTCCACCGAGGCCCGCTCCGATGCCCTGATCACTGCAGCGCGCAGCCTGCGCACCGCGGTCGCATCGCTCGACTTCGGCCCGCCGGTCGTGCATGTCTACAACCCCCTCGATTATGCATGGCAGGCCCACGAAACCTACCTGCGCCGCTTCGGAAACAGCCGGAAGCGGATGATCTGGCTCGGGATGAATCCAGGGCCGTTCGGCATGATGCAGACCGGCGTTCCATTCGGTGAAGTGTCCGCGGTCCGGGACTGGATCGGGATCATGGCGCCGATCGCGCGGCCCGCGAGCGAGCACCCGAAGCGGCCGATCGAAGGCTTCGAATGCCGCCGCTCGGAAGTCAGCGGGCGTCGCCTCTGGGGCTGGGCGGAACTGCGCTATCGATCTGCCGAAGCGTTCTTCGCCGATGCGTTCGTCCTCAATTACTGCCCGCTGGTGTTCCTCGAAGCCAGCGGCCGCAACCGCACGCCCGAGCAGTTGCCTGTCGCCGAGCGTCGGCCGCTGGTCGAAGCCTGCGATGCCCACCTGGCCGCGGCCATCACTGCGCTCGAACCCGAGTGGTTGATCGGCGTCGGCGGCTTCGCGGCCAAACGGCTGCAGTCGATCGTCGCGAGCGAACTGCTCGACAGCTTGTTGGCGCGACGCCTGCGGATCGGGCAGATCCTGCATCCGAGTCCGGCCTCGCCGGTGGCCAACCGCGGCTGGATCGAGGCCGTCGACGCTCGACTGGCCGAGTACGGACTCGATCCGCGACCCCTCGCCGACCGATGAGTCGAATCATCGGCATGCGCCTCGTCGGCCGCCCCGACTCCTGTTCGAGACCTGCCGGACCATGATTCTTTACGCGGCCACCATCGCGCTGTCTGCTTTCCTGCTGTTCCTCGTCCAGCCCGTCATCGCGCGCCAGATCCTGCCGTGGTTCGGTGGATCGGCAGCCGTCTGGACGACCTGCATGGTGTTCTTCCAGGTGGCGCTGCTGTTCGGATACGCCTACTCGGACTGGATCATCCGCAGGCTGTCGCCGACGCGGCAGGCCCTGATGCACTCCGTGTTGCTGGTGGTCAGCCTGGCGTTCCTTCCGATCGTCGTCCCCGAGGCCATGAAGCCTGCCGACGCGAATCAACCGGCGGGACGAATCCTGCTGATGCTGACCGCAACCATCGGACTGCCTTACCTGATGCTCGCCACCACCGGGCCGCTGGTCCAGGCCTGGTTCACGCGCCGTTACCAGTCGGCCCGCGTCTATCGGCTCTATGCCCTGTCGAACGTCGCGTCGATGCTGGCGTTGATCGCCTATCCGCCGGTTATCGAGCCGAATGCGACCGGGCATGCGCAGTCAGTCGGTTGGTCGACCGGCTATGCGCTGTTCGTGGGCCTGGCGATCGCCGCGGCCTGGTTCAGCCGGAAGGCGACGTTGCCGTTGACCGCCGCAACGTCGCCGTTGACCGCCGCGGCGGCCAAGCCGGGCACGGCGGCCAGCGCGCCCGCGATGGCGAGTCCGGCCACGACGAGTGCCGTCGCTGCCGGACGGGCAGATGTCGCGACCGCGGCTCCACTGGCGATCGCGGAGCCACTGATGTGGCTGGTGCTGGCAGCACTGGGCTCGGTGCTGTTGCTGTCGGTGACATCGCACATCACTCAGAACGTCGCGTCGATCCCGTTCCTCTGGGTGCTGCCGCTTTCGATCTATCTGCTGTCGTTCATCCTCTGCTTCGACGGCACCGGCTGGTACCGGCGCTCGGCCTACGGCGTCCTGGCCGCGCTGCTCGCCGTCGTGATGCTCGCCGGCCTCAGCTTTCGTCCCGACGGTTGGTGGGTCGAGCGCCTGGTCATGAACATCGAGACGGCAGTCCCGCTCTATGCCTTCGGCCTGTTCGTGACCTGCATGTTCGTCCACGGCGAACTCGTCGCCCGCAAACCGGCTCCGGCGCACTTGACCCGGTTCTACCTGATGGTCTCGCTCGGCGGCGCGATCGGTGGCCTGCTGGTCGGGATCGTGGCGCCGCTGGCCTCGAACTGGTACTGGGAATTGCCGCTTGGCCTGGTCATGATCGCGTCGCTGGTTGCCCTGGTGACGCCGGGCTGGGTGCGCGCCGTCGGTTTGCTGGCGGCGTTCGGCTGTGCGGCGCTGCTGGTCGACTACGTCCGCTACATCCGCGAAGACACGGTGGCGTTGACGCGCAACTTCTACGGCACGCTGCGGATCAGCGAGTCGACCAATCCCGATGGGACGCCGATGCGGCGACGGCTGCTGCACGGCGTCATCCTGCACGGCGACCAGTACTTCAACGGCGACGCAAGGCGCGAACCGACGACCTACTACGGCACGCACTCGGGCATCGGCGTGACGATCGACCGCCTGCGCACCGCTGGCCAGCCGCTTCGCATCGGCATGATCGGTGTCGGTACCGGGACGCTGACCGCCTATGGCCGCAGCGGCGACATCTTCCGGCTCTACGAATTGAACCCGACGGTGTTCGAGGTCGCCGATCGCTGGTTCAGCTACATCAACGACAGCCCGGCGACGATCGAGAAGGTCACCGGCGACGCGCGGCTGGTGATGGAGCGCGAGCCGGACCAGCAGTTCGACGTGCTCGCCGTCGATGCCTTCTCCAGCGACTCGATCCCGGTGCACCTGCTGACGACGGAAGCGGTCGCTGTCTACAAGCGACATCTGTCGGAGCGCGGGGTCGTGCTGTTCCACATCAGCAACCGCTACCTGGACCTGGCCGGGGTCGTCGCGCGGCTGGACGCCGACAGTGGCCTGACCGCGCGGCACTTCATCGACGAGCCGCCCGAGGAATCCCGAAGCTTCCGGACCGTCTGGATCGCGCTC
>JBEVJQ010000251.1:0-4874 GCA_040510055.1 Burkholderiaceae bacterium
ATTTTCGCCGTTGCGGCAGACGGCCATAGTTCTTCATGTCTTCTTCTTGATCTCGTGCGAAAGGGCGGGGCAGTCATCGCGCAAGCGCCGCCGATAGCTCGTTGGTCAGGCTGCGCATCCGCGACGAAAGGTAGCGGCTCAGGTTCAGCAGCAGTTTCGCGGCGATCTGCGGATGATCGCGTCGTAGCGCTGCAAACTGGTCGGCGCTGAGTGCCAGGACGGTCAACGGCGCCTCGGCGAACGCATGGGCGGACCGCGGCAGACCCTCGAGCACCGCGAGTTCCCCGAAAACGACGCCCGGTGCGAACGACGCGATCCGCTTGCCGCGTCCCTGCTGGCCATCGGGTAACAGGATGCTGATCTCGCCGGCCGTCGTCAGGTAAATCGCATCACCACGGTCTCCGGCGCGAAAGATGTACTCGCCGGCCTGGAACTGCTTCTCGAGGAACAGTGATGTCAGGAACGCGAGTTCGTCGGCCGTCAGTCCCTGCCCGAGCATCGTCTCGCCGAGCGCCAACGGACGGCTCGGCGAGGGCAACTGCCCGATGCGGGCGAGAAGCTGATCCTCTGCCGTCTCGAGCGCACGGTCGACGTCCGGCTCGTAGTCGATCGGGGCCCTGGCAGCCGCCGTGGTCATGGACTCGAGGGCAAGCAGGCGTTGATCGCTGGCCGCCGAGGCGCCGAGTTCGGCGATCAGCAGCCGCTTTCCGGCCGCGTGGCATTGCCCTGCCGAAGCCAGCAGGATCCGGGCACCGGTCGGGTCGATCTCGGTCACCCGTCTCATGTCGAGGATGATGTAGTCGACGGTCGACAACAGCGCCCGGATCCGGCGCGCCAACTGGTCGGCCGTGCCGAAGAAGATCGCGCCCTCGAGCGTCAGCAGTGCGATCCGCTGGCCTTCGGCGGCCAGGCATCGGGTGGCCGCGGGCGCGCGGACCTTGATCGACCGCCGGGTGTCGCCGCGCGCCTCGGCTCGGACGACATTGCGCGAGTTGTTGCGCACGAACATGACCATCGACACCAGCATCCCGAGCAGTACGGCGCTCGGGATGCCCAGCAGGATGTTGGTCACGGCAACGAGCACCATGATCAGGTAGTTTTCCGTGAGCAACCGGCGCATGCCATCGGCCAGCACCGCTCGTCGATCGAAGATCTGAACGGCCGTCCGTCGCGTCCAGTCGTCGATCATCCATATCCCCGTTACAGCGAGCACGCCGGCTACCGCGCTGATTGGCACCCCCTTCAGCACGCCGGGCGCGAGCACGATGCCGGCCGCGACGAAGATCCCGTAGAAGTAGATCGACGATTGCGCGCGGCCGCCGGCCTCGTGATTGATCAGCGTTCGCGGCGGACCGCCCGCCGTCGGCAGCGCGCCGACCAGCGCGCAGGCGGCATTGGCCCATCCCTGGGCGATCGACTCGCGGTTGCTGTCCCGCCGAGCGCCCAGCGCGCTGTCGACCGCCGAGGAGGAGACGATGCCGTCCAGGGTGATCAGGATGGCCATGGTCAGGACGAACGGCCCCAGCAGCCCGAACACCACTCTGGGATCGACTTCGGTGAAGAGCCGGTCGAGCGCGATCGGAAGCGGAAGCCCCAGCGATGGCGTCGCCGGGACCGGCATTGTCGGGCCGAGCTGTTCGGGCGTCATGGCGAGCGACAGCAGGTGATGGAGGACGGCGGCGGCCGACAAGGCGACGAGGGCCGGAGGCCAGCGCAGCAGCCGTACCGACCTCAGGAGGAGCACGAAGGCCAGTACCGCGACGGCAACGGCGCCTGGCTCGACGTGGTTCCAGACGACGCGAACGTCGCTCCAGGGCACGTCTCCGGGCAGGCCGAGAAGCATCCGGGTGGCCACGGCGATGATCAGCACGCCCATCCCCGCCGACAGGCCCGCGGCCACGGGGTAGGGGATGAACTTGGCGACCGAAGCCAGTCGCAGGTAACCGATCAGCAGTTGGAGCGTTCCCGACAGGAAGACGGCCAGCGCCAGGAACGAGAGGATCAGCGCGGCATCGGGACCATCGGGCGACCGGAACGACGGGTGTTGGGCGAGTAGCGCGCACTCGGCAGCAATCAACAGGGTTGACGACGCCCGCGGCCCTCCGATCATCCGGCGGCTGCCGGCCAGGGCGGCCACGATCGTGCCGACGACGGCGCTGAATAGCCCGCTGAGCATGCCGATCGGTGCGTACCGCGGCCCGAGCGGAGCCAGGGCGATCACGCCGAAGGCGCCCTCGATCGGGATCTGGACGAGGGCAGTGGTGAACGCGCCGTAGGCGTTGTCGATCCAGCGCGACCGCCCGGCCGCGGGGCCCACGGCAAGGTCAGCGCTCATCTCGATTCATCCAGCTTCATCCAGTTGCGCCAACGCCGATTCGAAGTCGAACGCCTCGATGGCCGCGCCGAGACGGTTGAGCCGCGTCGACGACAATCGTCCGACCAGTTCGTGACGCCGCGACTGCCAGAGTCCGGCCGCCTCGCCGTCGCCGACGGCGAGCAGTCGCGTCAGTTGCGCCACCCAGTCGGGGAGGTCGGTCACGGCGCCGTCCGGGCGAGAGGACGACCGGTCGCCGGCCCCCATTGCTTTCAACGCCTTGGTCGCCTCCAGCGTCGTGGCCGCCTCGTGAACCGGAGCGGAGCCGGTGGACGGCGAATCCTCGTTCAGGGCGGCGGCGATTCGTTCGACCAGCGGATCGAGCCCGTCGACCAGTTGCTGCAGGGCTCGATTCGAGGCATTGCCATCGCGCGCCCGCGACGCCGCCTCGAGCACGGCCGCGGGCTCGATTGCAGCCGTCGCCCCCAACGACGAGGCCAGCCCCTTCAATGTGTGTGCGCCACGGCTCAGCGATTCCCAATCCCCGCCCTCCAGCCAGGCGAGCCAGGCGACATGGAAGCCGCGGTAGTCGGTCGCGAAGCTTCGCAGCAGGCGGCGATAGAAGGTCAGGTCGTTGCCGGTGTAACGCAGGCCGCGACCGGGATCGAGCCCGGGAATGCCCTCCAGGACCGCCAGCGAGCGATCGCCGGGAGTGGCCGGAGCAGCGGCATCGGCTCGTTCAGGAACCGGGCCCTCAGGCCGTGGTGCCGACGACCTCGCGTAGCGCGCGATCGTCTCGAACAGCGTTTCGGGTTCGAAGGGCTTGCTGATATGGCCGTTCATGCCGAGGGCAAGGCAGCGCTCGCGCTCGTCGGCCATGGCATGGGCAGTCATTGCCAGAATCGGCAACGCGTAGTGCTTGGGATTTTCTCGAAGCCGCCGCGCGGTCTCGTAACCGTCCATCACCGGCATCTGCAGGTCCATCAGGACGAGATCGTAGTGGTCGGCCGGATGCGAATCGAGAATCGCGATTGCCTCGGCGCCGTTCTCCGCCGTGTCGATTGTCACGCCGCGAGCCTGCAACAACTCCAGGGCCAGCTGGCGGTTGATCGGGTTGTCCTCGACGAGGAGGATTCGCATTCGCGCGAGGGTCTCGCGCGCCTGCGCTGCCGCGTCGGACGAAGTCGCCGGTGCCGCACGCTTGCCCGACAGTTCCTCGAACAGGCGTCGGAGCGCTTCGGGGAGGACAGGTTTGTCCAGGAAGGCCCGGCTGCCCATCCCGCGCGACTGCGCCTGCAGCTGATCCGAGTCGTAGGCCGAGACAATCACAGTAGCCGGTCGCTGGTCCCACGGGAGCTTGCCCAGCTGTCGGAGCACGGCCTCGCCGTCGACTTCGGGCATCACCCAGTCCAGGAACAACAGGTCGAAGGGCAGGGACTCGACGATCCGCGCTTCGATCAGGTTGAGCGCTTCGCGCCCGCCTGCTGCGGTCTCGACTCCGCCGACGGCCTCCGAGACTCCCAGGGCGCCCAGCAGGGCGGCGAGGGCCTGCAGTGCCTCGGGCCGGTCATCGCAGACGAGGACCCGCATCGACTGGGCTTCGGTCAGCACTGGCGGCGGCGGTGCCGGCGGCTGGGCCCTGCGGAACTTCGCGGTAAAGGCGAACGTCGAACCGCACCCCGGCGCACTGGTGACGTGGATCGCACCACCCATCAACTCGACCAGACGCCTCGAAATGGCCAGGCCCAGCCCCGTTCCCCCATAGCGCCGAGTCGTCGATCCGTCGGCCTGAGTGAACTCGCGGAACAGGCCGGCCTGCTGTTCGGTCGACAGCCCGATCCCGGAGTCTTCGACGGCGAAGCGCAGGATCACCTCCTCGTCATCGCGTGCGGCCGTCGCGATGGCCAGTCGGACGTGCCCGTGATGCGTGAACTTGACGGCGTTCGACAGCAGGTTGGTCAGCACCTGCCCCAGCCGAAGCGGGTCTCCGATCAGCGAGCCGTCCTCGTCGAGCAGCGACCGCTCGGTGATGTCGAGCACCAGCTCGATCTCCTGTTCGTGGGCGCGCTGTCGCAGCAGTGAAAGGGTATTGGCCGCGACCTCCTCGACGCGGAACCGGCGCTGGTCGAGCGCGAGCTTGCCGGCCTCGACCTTCGAGAAGTCGAGGATGTCGTTGATGACCCCGAGCAGCGAGCGCGCCGCCGCGTGGACCTTGGCGACGTAGTCGCGTTGCCGCGCTGTCAGCTCGGTCTGGAGCGCGAGGTGGGACATGCCGATGATGGCGTTCATCGGCGTGCGGATCTCGTGACTCATGTTGGCGAGGAACATCGACTTGGCATGGGTCGCGTTCTCGGCCTGCTGGCGAGCCGCCTCGAGCTCGGCCTGCACGGCCTGGCGTTGGGCCAGGTCGTCCTCCACGGCCTGGGCCATGCTGTTCAACGTCGTCGCCAGGGTGCGAAGTTCCGCGAACCCGTCGAGCTGCCTGACCCGTGATCCGTAGTTACCAGTCGACAGCTCGGCCGCCACCCGGCCGAGTCGCGAGATCGGCCTGAGGACGCTG
>JBEVJQ010000252.1:0-11598 GCA_040510055.1 Burkholderiaceae bacterium
CCGGCCCCTCCGTGGCCGATCCGACCGTGACCGCGACCCATGCGACCGTGGCCGATGAGACCGTGGCCGACGAGACCGAGGCGGGATAGACCGAGGCCGATGAGACCGAGGCCGATTCGACCGAGGCGGAGAAGGAGCCGCCGGCCGAAGGCTGACGATTCAGCAGCGTCAGACGAGCCCGGCTTCGGCCGGGCTTTTTTTTGGTTGCTGTCTTGCTACCGGGATGGGCGCCTTCCCCGCCCGGGTGACTGTCTTCGCCAGCTAGGCGGTGGCAGGTGTAGGATCGTCGTCAGAGCGGGCGACCTGTCCTGTCCGCACGGCCGCGGCCGCGCGCGCCGTTGCGCCGGAATTCGAACGTGGAAGCCTCGCACTCCATGCCCGGTCAACGTTATGTCCTTCAGACCCGGCGCCTTGGCCTGCGGCGCTACGTCCCCGCGGACGTCGAGCCGCTGCGCGCCGTGTTCGCCGATCCGTACGCCGCACAGTTCTACCCGACGATGAACCAGCAGGAAGCCCTGGAACGCTGGGTGGGCTGGAACCTGAAGAACTACGAAGACCACGGCTTCGGTCTCTGGGCGCTCGAACTGCTCGAGAACGGCCTGTTCATCGGTGATGCGGGAATCACCTACCAGACGGTAGAAGGCAACCGCATCCTCGAAATTGGTTGGCACATTCACCCGGCGTTCCGATCGAGAGGCTACGCGACCGAGGCTGGCGAAGCCTGTCTCAGGTATGGGTTTATCGTCGTGCAAGCCCCCTCGCTCAGTTCGATCGTCGATCCCGCCAACGCCGCTTCGATAAAGGTAGCGTCGCGGATCCACGCCGCGATGCGCGAGTACCAGGGCAGGAATGGCCGGATGCTGCTGTTCGGTACAACGGCATCCCAGTTCGCCGTCCGGCCTGGGTCCTTGGTCGCGACCGGGCCTCTCCCGTCCCGCGGCACCCGTTGATCCGGCGGCAACCACGCCGGCCGCCCGCATCGGCCCTGGACTAAGGCGCCAGCGCCAAAGCGCCGAGCGCGGTTTGCGCCATCCCGCCGAGCACGGTTCGCGCCGACGCGTCGAGGGCGGTTCGCGCCATCCCGTCGAGCGCGGTCTGCGCCATCCCGTCGAGCGCGGTTCGCGACATGCCACCAAGGCCTTGTGGCCACGCGGGACGCGTCGGGCTATGCTGCCCGGATGTCGCCGTCCTGCGCCATGACGGGGCTGTTGCGCCTGTCGCTGCTTGCCCTGCGGCTCGCCGGTCGCTGCCACCGCGTCGCCGTCGCCATCTGCGGCGCCGTGGCGGTCGCCGTCTTGGCGCTCGGTGCCGTCCATCCGGCGCTGGGCAGCGAACGGATCGCGCTCGAGATCGGCATCGAGGGGGTGATCGGCCCGGCCGTCGCCGATCACGTGGGCCGCGGACTGAAGGAGGCCGTCGCGCGCAACGCCGCCGTCGTCCTGCTGACCGTCGACACGCCTGGCGGTCTCGATACGTCGATGCGCGAGATCGTCCGGGCGATCATGGCGTCACCCGTGCCGGTGATCGCATACGTGACGCCCGGCGGTGCCCGGGCGGCGAGCGCGGGTACCTACATCCTCTACGCAAGCCACGTCGCCGCGATGGCGCCGGCGACCAACATCGGCGCCGCGACCCCGGTCGCGATCGGTGGCGGTCTTCCCGGCCTGGGGCGCCCGCCGGCGTCGGGCGAGGGCCGGGATGGCACTGACGGCAAGGACCGCGATGGCGGCAAGGACCGCCACGGCGCAGGCAGGAAGGGCGATAGGCCTAGCGGCGAGGAGGCGGCGGGTAGCGCGAGCGAAAAGGGTGGCGATGCCGCGCCCGGCAACGAGCGCGACGGCCGCAAGGAATCCCCCACCACTGCCGCCCCCGCCACCCCGGCAAACGCGTCCGAGGCCAAGGCGCTGAACGACGCGGTCGCCTGGTTGCGGTCGCTCGCCGAGTACCGCGATCGCAATGCCGACTGGGCGGAGCGGGCCGTCCGGGAATCGGCGAGCCTGTCGGCATCGGCCGCGCGCGCCCAGGGGGTGGTCGATATCGTCGCCGACGACGTCGACGACCTGTTCCGCCAGGCTGCCGGTCGCACGGTCCGGGTCGGCGCCGCGACCGCCACGGTCGACACGACCGGACTCACCCGCGTCGCTTTCGTACCCGACTGGCGGACGCGGGTGCTCGGCGTCGTCACGAACCCGAACATCGCCCTGCTGCTGGTGATGCTCGGCGTCTACGGATTGCTGTTCGAGTTCATGACCCCGGGATCGTTCGCGCCCGGCACGATCGGCGCGATCTGCCTGCTGGTCGGACTCTATGCCCTTTCGGCACTGCCGCTCGACTATGCCGCTGCAGCGCTGGCGGCGCTCGGCCTGATTTTGATCGTTTCCGAGGCCTTCGTGCCGTCGTTCGGCATCCTCGGGCTCGGCGGCGCCGTCGCGCTGGCGATCGGACTGGCGATGCTGGTCGATGTCGAAGGCGTCCCCGGCTATGCGTTGCAGTGGCCGGTGGTCGCAGGCGTGATCGCCGCCGCGATCGGCCTGACGGTGATCATCGCGCGCGCGGCCTGGCGTTCGACTCGGTATCGCGTCGTCTCCGGTCGCGAGGCGATGATCGGTGCCGCCGCCGAAGTGGTCGACTGGGGCGGCAGCCAGGGTCATGTCCGGATCCATGGCGAGCGCTGGCGTGCGACGGCGGGGCGCCCGGTCGCCCCTGGCGATCGGGTCAGGGTCGTCGGACTCGATGGCCTGGTGCTCGCGATCGAACCCGGGCCCGACGCGTCCCGGGACCGCCACGCCCCGCCCCCTGAAGCCGCCTGAGCGCGGACTGCCGGAGAACCCGATGACGACACTGGCTTTCCTGGTTCCGATCGTCGTCCTGCTGATCGTCGTGCTGGCGTTGGCCGTCCGGGTGCTGCGCGAGTACGAGCGCGCCGTGATGTTCACGCTCGGCCGCTTCACCGGCGTCAAGGGCCCGGGGCTGATCCTGATGATCCCCTACGTCCAGCAGATGGTGCGCGTCGACCAGCGGACCATGGTGCTCGATGTTCCTTCGCAGGACGTGATCTCGCGCGACAACGTCTCGGTCAAGGTCAATGCCGTCGTCTACTTCCGCGTCGTCTCGCCCGAGCACGCGGTGATCCAGGTCGAGAACTACGCGCTCGCCACCAGCCAGCTCGCGCAGACGACGCTGCGTTCGGTGCTCGGCAAGCACGACCTCGACGAGATGCTGACCGAGCGCGACAAGCTCAACAACGACATCCAGGAAATCCTGGATCGGCAGACCGACGCCTGGGGAATCAAGGTCGCCAATGTCGAGATCAAGCACATCGACATCGACGAAAGCATGATCCGCGTCATCGCCCGCCAGGCCGAGGCCGAACGGGAACGCCGGGCGAAGGTGATCACCGCCGAGGGCGAACAGCAGGCCGCGCAGAAGCTGCTCGAGGCGGCCGAGGTGCTCGCCGGTCGGCCGGAAGCGATGCAATTGCGCTACCTCGGCACGCTGGCCCAGATCGGCAGCCAGAACAATTCGACGATCGTGTTTCCATTTCCGACCGACATCGCGTCGATATTGCAGCGGGCACTTGGCGGTGGCAATGGTGCGCCGCCCGCGCCTGGGTCACGGGCGCAGCCCCCGGGTTGAGCGTGCGTGTCCACGACCGACGTCGAGATCCGGCACCTGGGCCCCGGAGACGTGGCGGCGATGGGAGCGCTGCTCGACGTCTTCGGCGACGCGTTTGACGACCAGCAGGCCTACCGAGGAAATCGGCCCGGCGGCGACTATCTCGCGAATCTTCTCGGGGCCGACCACTTCATCGCCCTCGTTGCGGCAAGGCGCGGAGCGGTGGTAGGGGGGCTTGCGGCCTATGAGTTGCGCAAGTTCGAGCAGGCGCGGAGCGAGGTCTATATCTATGACCTCGCGGTATCCGCTGCCCATCGACGGCAAGGGATTGCCACGGCGCTGATCGATGCCCTTGGCGAGATCGCGGCGAGGCGAGGCGCCTACGTGATCTTCGTCCAGGCCGACCTGGAAGACGAACCTGCGATCGCGCTCTACACGTCGCTCGGCGTTCGCGAGGACGTGCTTCACTTCGATATTCCGGTTCGGCGTCGCGACGGCGGATAGCGCGAGTGGACGAGGTTCGCTCAGAGCTTGTCGCGGAACATGAAGAACGCCGCCCCGATCATGCAGAGCCCCGCCCAAAGGTAGTCGAGTTTCACCGGCTCCTTCAGGTACAGCCAGGCGAACGGAACGAAGACGGACAGCGTGATCACCTCCTGCAGGATCTTCAGCTGTCCCACCGTCATGACGGTGTATCCGATCCGGTTGGCCGGCACCTGCAGCAGGTACTCGAACAGCGCGATGCCCCAGCTGACGAGCGCGGCGATGATCCACGCCCTCGAGCCGAGTTCCTTGAGGTGCGAGTACCAGGCGAACGTCATGAAGACGTTGCTGAGCGTAAGCAGTACGACGGTAAACAGAATCGGATGCATCGGCGGCCGGCCGCGGCGCGGTGCGCGATCATAGCAACACGCTGGACGAGGAAGGGGGCCGCGCCGCGCAATCCGCGCCGTCAGCCGCCCAATGGAGCCGACCGATGGACAGCAGGCCTGCGACCGACCCCTGGAACCTGGGACATCCCTATGAGCGCTACGTCGGTCGCTGGAGCCGGCTGGTGGCACCGCGCTTCCTGTCGTGGCTGGATGTGCCCGCGGGTCGGCGCTGGCTCGACCTGGGCTGCGGGACAGGCGCGCTAGCCGCGGCGATCGCCGTCGACCGGGCGCCGGCCGCGGTCATCGGCGTCGAGCCGTCGGACGGGTTCCTGCAGGTCGCCCGGGGCGCCGTCCCGCCCGGAGTCGACCTGCGCCAGGGAGGTGCTGAATCGATTCCCGTTGCCGACGGGTCTGTCGACGTCGTCGTCTCCGGACTGGTGCTCAACTTCATCGCCGACCTCGACACCGCGCTCGGCGAAGTCAGGCGCGTCGCCGCCAGGGGTGCGCTCTTCGGCGCTTATGTGTGGGACTACGCCGACGGCATGGAGATGATGCGGCATTTCTGGGATGCCGCCAGCGAGCTGGACCCGCGTGCCGCCGCCCTCGACGAAGGCATCCGGTTTCCCCTCTGTCGTCCCGAGATGCTGCGCTCGGCGCTGGAGCGAGCGGGATTCGGCGCCGTCGACACGGCCGCGCTCGACATCGTGACCGCATTCACGAACTTCGACGACTACTGGCTCCCGTTCCTCGGTGGCCAGGGGCCGGCGCCAGGCTACGCCATGTCGCTCGACGACGGCACGCGCGAGCGACTCCGCGAGGCGATCCGCGAGCGGCTTCCGATCGGCGCGGAGGGATCGATCCGGCTCGGGGCCCGCGCCTGGGCGGTGCGCGCGGCCATCGAACCGGCGGTACCGGCGGCTTCATCGCCCGCGTGATGGGTGCCTGATCGGCGCTGACGGCAATCGTCGACTGCGCTCAGGCGGCCTCGGTCCGAAGGATGGCGGGGTTCAGGCGCTGGCGTCGTGCGCCAGCGAGATCGACCGGTATTCGGGGTGCCTGTCGATGTAGCCCCTGACGAACGGACAACTGGGCGCCACCTTCAGTCCGTTCGACCGGGCATAGTCGAGCACGTATGCGACCAGGAAGCTGCCCACGCCGCGGCCGCCGAGCGCATCGGGCACCTCGGTGTGCCGGTAGTCGATGACGCCCTCGCGGCGCTCGTACTGCTCGTAGGCGAGGTGGCCGTCGACCCGGATCTCGAAGCGGCCTTTGGATTCGTCGTGGGTGACTTCGTATGTCGTCATGGCGTCCTCTTTGCGGCCGGCGTCTGCCCGCCTGGCGGTTCCAGCCTGAACCTTTCCGTCGTCTCGCGCTCGACTGCGCCGCGGCTGTAGCGCAGCGGCACGTACTGGCCTGCCGCCCAGATCGGTGCCAGGTCGCGATAATGCGGGTTGGCGGGATCGCCCGACTGCCCCGGTGTGTTGATGACGCGCGAGGCGTCCCAGTCTCCGACGTCGACGACCATCCGGAACGACGCACCAGACGTCAGGCGGTAGTCGCTGGAGCGGTAGTTCGCGGCCAGCGGGGTATGGGCCGAACCCGACAGCGGCCAGTCTCCGACGTCGAGCCGGGCGCGGGTCGCGGCGTCGACCACCGGCCCGAGCGGGTGACGGAACTCGGCGCGATGCAGCGCACCCCACGCCCACTTGCTCATGTCGGGCCCTAGCTTGCCGTTCAACTCATCGACGGCGGGCTTCAGTGTCGACAGCAGCAGGGCGTTGCGCTGGTCGATGGTGAGCCAGGTGCCGGGATTCTCCATCAGCATGAGCACGCGCGTCGCATCGCCGGGTCGGGCGAGCTTCGCGTTGCCGTCGCCGAGTACCGTCTTCAACACCGCGTCACTCAAGTGCTTGCCGCTCCAGATTTCGTAGAGCGCGGCGGCGGCGCTGTCCCGGTCCATCTGCCCGTCCCAGCGCTGCAGCAGCATGAGCGCAGTGGCCGTCTGCCAATCGTCGCTCTTGAGTCCGGCAAGCAGCTTCAGGTAGCGCTCGGCCGGCGACGAACCGATGTCGGTCTGCATCCGTTCGGAGTCCTCGAGCGAGAACGGCCGACCCTTGGCCACCTGCGCCTCGAACAGCGACTTCAGCCGCCGGGCACGCGCCGCGTCGCTCCACTCGTAACCGATGCCCTTCGTTGCCGCGGGGTGGTCAGGCGGAATGTTGTTCTCGTTGGCGGTCACGACGTAGCCACGTGCCGGATTCAGCTCGAATGGCAGTTCGTCGCCATTGCGAAAGCCGGCCCACTCGTACCGACCGTCTCCCGGCACCGGCGTCAGCCCGTCCCAGTTCGGTCGGATCGGCGTCAGGCCGCCCGGGATCCAGCCGATGTCGCCGTTGCGATCGGCGAACACCTGGTTCTCGCCTGGCGCACCCCAGCGGTTCATCGCCGCCCGGAACTGGTCCCAGTTGCGGGCACGCATGTAGTCCATCGAGCCGAAGTAGGGCGCCATCCCCGGTTCGAGCCACGCAGCACGGAGGGCGTAGGCGCGCTGGCGGGCGGGATCGACGGCCAGTATCGGGCCGTGGCGGGTGAAACGGTTGCGAACCTCGCGTGGCGCTTCGCCCTTCACCTCGATCCGCTCGGTGCGCACTGTCATCGGCTCCCAACGCCCCTGGTAGCGATACTCGTCGGCGTTCTGCGGGTTGATCTCGTAGACGTAGAGATCCTCCTGGTCCATGTAGAAACGCGTCAGGCCGAACGCGATATGTCCGTTGTGCCCGATCGACAGGCCGGGCAGGAACGGCTCGCCGGCGCCGATCGCGTCCATGCCGGGCGCGCTCAGGTGGATCATGTAGCGCAGGCTCGGCGCACCGTGCGCGCGATGCGGATCGTTGGCCAGGATCGGGCGGCCAGTCGTCGTCAGGCGCGGTGCGATGACCCAGTTGTTGCTGCCGAAGCCAGCGACGAGGTCGGCTTCGGCATCGTGTCGCGCCGACGGCTGCTCCGCCACCGGCCCGGCGGACGGTATCGGCGGCCGGTCGGACAATCCCGCCGGTGGAACCGCCGGATCATCCAGCGCCAGCCGCGTGTTGTCCTTGTTGAACTGCGGCGCGGCCGTGGCCAGCTGATACGCCCGCCGCAACTCCGCAACCGGCAGCGTGCAGGAGTCAAGCCCCGGTTCCAGCCGCGGGGCGATTGGCGGATCGAGTTCGCGACGCAGCCAGTCGGCCTGCACGCCCTGCGGGCCCGCGCACAACGCCTGGGCCCGGTCGACCTCCGAGCTGAAGTTGAGCGTCAGCCCATGATGGCGGATCCGGACCACGTCCTCGGCCGACCAGGTCGCGGGCTGGTAACCGAGCAACCGGAACTCGAGCGGCAACAACTCGGGCCGGGCACGGACCCGGCCGACGTAGGCATTGACGCCGGCGACGAACGCTCCGGCGACACGCTTGGCGTCCGACCCGTAGGCGAGCCATTCGCGATAGAGGTCGCCCTGATAGAGCACGGCGCGCGCCATCCTGTCGCTCTCGACCCAGTTCGGTCCGAAGTCCCGGGCCATCTCGCCGCGACCGCGTTTGCGCCAGAGGTCCATCTGCCAGAGGCGGTCGCGGGCCGCGACGTAGCCCTGGGCGGCGAAGGCGTCATACGGGTTGACCGCGTAGACGTGGGCGATCCCCCAGCGATCGACGAGGACTTCGACCGGCTGCTCCAGCCCGGTCATCGCGAACGAATTGGCTGTACCGCCAGGCCCCGAGGCTGCGCACGCGGCGATCGTGGCACAGGCCGTGGCGACGAGCGCTGCTCGCCACAGGCGTGCGCATCGGCAGCGCGGCGTGGCGCTGCAGGAATCGGATCGGGTCATGGGGCGGGGTCTCCCAGCAGTCGCGTGATCAGCCGCGACGCGTCTCCTCGATGGCGGTCTGCACGGCCAGCAGACGGCGCGCCTGTTCATAGTGGAGGCGCTCGACCATCCGCCCATCGAGATTGATGACGTTGGCGCCGCGATGCGATTCGCTGTCGAACGCAGCGACGATGCGCCGCGCGTCGGCGACGGCGTCCGGACTGGGCGAGAACATCCGGTTGGCCGGCTCGACCTGGCTCGGATGGATCAGCGTCTTGCCATCGAATCCCATTCGCACCGACTGGCGGACCTCGGCCTCGAAGCCCGTGGTGTCGGCGAAATCGTTCCAGACGCCGTCGAGGATTGCGACCCGATGGCGCTTGCCGACGAGCACGACCTGCATCAGCCACGGCAACAGGTACCGGCGTCCGTCGCCGGGATCGACGCCGGTTTCCTTGGCGATGTCGTTGGTGCCGACCACGAGGCACTCGAGTCGCGGGCCCAGCTGCAGCCCCGTCGTGACGATCGAATCGAGCGCCAGCAGCGACGCCGCCGTCTCGACCATCGCCCAGAGGCGGATGTCGTCGAGTCCGCTGCTGCTGGCGGCCGCGGCGAAACGGTGAAGATCGTCGGCCGATTCGACCTTCGGCAGCAGCACGGCGTCGGGGCGGCAATCGGCGACCGCTGCCAGGTCGGCGGCGAAGTCGTCGCTCGCGATCGCATTGACGCGCACGACACGGGCAACGCGGGTAGCGTCGCAAGATGCCACGGCCTGCGTCAGCGCCGCGCGTGCGGCCGGGCGCGCGGCGGGCGCGACGGCGTCCTCGAGGTCGAAGACGATGGCGTCGGCACCGAGCGCTGGTGCCTTCGCGAGCGCGCGGGCGTTACTGGCCGGTACGTAGAGCGCCGAGCGTCGCGGGCGATAGTCGGAATCGGTCGTCACAGGACCGACTATCACACAGATGCGGCCCGCCATCCAGTCGCGAGGGCCGCAAGCCGTTCAGGCCGACACCGATCGCAGGGTCTGGCAGGACTGCGCGCTGGCCAGCGCCTGGTCGCCGTGGGGCGCTTCCGCCTAGATCGCCTTCCAGAAAATGTAGTCGGCCTGGTAGCGAACGATCTCGTTGCGGCCCCGGGCCGGGGCGTCGCACGCCATCGCCGGCGCCACTCCGCCCTTGGTCGCAACGCGCTGGATATACGTGACCCCGGTCATCGTGCCCTGGCCCATCGCCGGGTTTGCCTTGACCAGTTGGTAGGGGATATTGCCTGCGCCGGCCGGTGCCACGGCGACCTGGGTGGCCGTGACTTTCGAACCGTCGCGATTCTCCCAGGTGGCTGGCGGTCCGTAGTACGAGCCGACGGCTGTGCCCCTGCGGTCGTTGAGCGTAGCCTTGGGCCCGACGAACACCCATTCGTGCTGACCCATCGCATCCTGCTTCTCGCGGCACTGATAGGTGATCTCGCCGACGCCGACGGTCTCCATCGCGACCTTGTTGCCGGCCGGAACCTGGACGGCCCCCGGCAGAGCCGCCTGCGAAAACGCGGGCATTGCGCTCGAGGACTGCGACGAAGTCGACGACATTCCCGAGCATGCGGCAAGCAGGGCGAGGGATGCGGCGGGGAATAGCGGTTTCAGCATGGGAGACTCCTGGGTCGATGGAAACGGTTGCGGCCGGCCGCCGTACCGGCGCCAACCGTCATCGGCCACTACGCAGAGGGACTTGATCCGGATGCAGTACTCGGACTGCGGTCGCGGTCTAGGTCAAGGCGGACCATCCGGTCCCCCGTAAAATCGCCACTGAATGCCTCTCGACCTCCGCCGCGTGTCGCGGTTTCGCTCCGGTTCGTCCGTTGTCTTCGTCGCCTTCTCCTGCTTCGTCGGCCCCGTCGTTGCCGCCGCCCAGGAGGTCGTCGGCGTTGCCGCATGCGCCCGGATAGCAGAGGCCGCATCGCGCCTGGCCTGTTACGACAAGGAGGCGGGTCGCCCGCTCGATGAGCTGCCGGTGCCGCCGGCACCCGGCGAGCCCGGGCCGGCGCCGCCGCTGGCGAACCCGCCGGCGACCACGACGCTGCCGTCACTGTCCGTGCCGGCTGGCGGCGGGCTGAAGGCACCCGACGCGACCTCAGTTGACCGTCCGGCGCAACTGGCGCGCGAGGCGCTCGACGAACGCCGCAGCCTCGGCTCGAACCTGGCCGATCGCTGGGAGCTAGAGGACAACTACGATCGTGGTCGCTTCGTGCTGCGGCCGTACAAGCCGATGTTCGTGCTGCTGGCCGACTGGACGTCGAATCCCAACCAGCTGCCGACGAGCCCGAACCCCCTGAACGTCGCGACGACGTCCCAGCGACTGACCAGCACCGAAGCCAAGTACCAGATCAGTTTCAAGACCAAGGCGATCAAGGGCATGATCGCCGGCAACGGCGATCTCTGGCTCGGCTATACGCAGCAGTCGTTCTGGCAGATCTACAACGCGGCCGAGTCGCGACCCTTCCGGGAGACCAACTACGAGCCTGAAGTCATGGCCGTGTTCCGCACCAACTATTCGATCTTCGGCTGGCAGGGACGAATTGCGGCGCTGTCGCTCAACCACCAGTCCAACGGCTACGACCAGCCGCTGTCACGGAGCTGGAACCGGATCATCGCCGAGTTCGGTTTCGAGCGGAAGGACTGGACCCTGACGCTCCGGCCGTGGTGGCGGATTCCCGAGTCGGCCGAGTCCGACGACAACCCGGACATCAAGGACTACAACGGCCGGATGGAGATGCTGCTCGTTCGCCAGTCAGCAGGCCACGAATGGTCGTTGATCGCCCGCCATTCGCTGCGCGGCGGCAATCGCTCGCACGGGTCGGCACAACTGGGCTATGCGTGGCCGATATCGAGCTACCTCAAGGGCTACGTCCAGGTCTTCAGCGGCTATGGCTCGAGCCTGCTCGACTACAACCACCGGCAGACGCGGATCGGGCTGGGGATCTCGCTGGTCCAGTGGTTGTAGCGCGTATCAGGGGGCGGCGCGGAAGAAGTTGTAGGTGGCCTTGTACGGGACCCTCACCAGTTGCTTCGCATTGGCCGGTCCGCAGGGCTGCGCCGGGGCCAGCCCGCCCTCGGTGCGAACGCGCTGGATGCTGCGAGTGCCGGCGAATGCG
Organism: Burkholderiaceae bacterium; assembly: GCA_040510055.1. Taxonomy (GTDB): domain Bacteria; phylum Pseudomonadota; class Gammaproteobacteria; order Burkholderiales; family Burkholderiaceae_E; genus Lautropia. The sequence continues at coordinate 11,473 of JBEVJQ010000252.1, forward strand.
CCGGTCCCCGAGGTCGAGCGCGCGGCCAGCAGCAGCCATGGAATCGCAGTCGGCGTAGGCCCCGGATCCATTGCGCGGACCTCGCCGACGACGATGCTGCCGTCGGTCGACTCCCAGGTCGGTCCG
>JBEVJQ010000253.1:0-24113 GCA_040510055.1 Burkholderiaceae bacterium
ATCGACGCGAATGTCGAGCGCCGGGTAGTCCTCGCCGCGCTGGATCCGCAGTGCCGCCGACTGCTGGCCCCGCTTGTCTCCGCCGGCTGCCTGCCCGGCGGCCATCGCGGCGATCAGGCGCTCGGCCAACGGCCGACCGGCGCCGGCCCGCCAGACGCGGGCCGTCTCGTCGAGCACGGTGGGGCCGGCAAGCATGTTGCCGGTGACGGAAAAGTCGTCGCCCGTCAATTGCCCGCACCAGTCGATGCAAGCCACGCCGGTGTAGGCCGCCGGGGCGCCCCGGGTACCGATCACATGCAACTGGCGCTGGTCACGGCCGGCGTCGGCCGCCGTCAGCGCGGCAACGACCGCATCGGGCGCATCGCCGGCTGCGAGCCGTCCGATGCCGGCGCGGCCGTAGAGCGGATTGAACAACGCCTGGGTCGTCAGTGCCCCGACCGGCGCCGTGTGGACACAGAGCGCACCGACAGCGAAGAACCGGCTGGCGATGGCCACGCCGAAACTTCCGTCGGCCTCGCGTGCGATCAGCGACCAGGTCATGACAGACCAGTGTACCGCCGCGACCCGTTGGCGGCTGACGCGCCGCGCGAGAAACCGGTCCGGTCAGCGACCCAGCGAGTAGAACTCGTGATTCGGCAGCATGTGGCTGACGTTGGCCATCCGATTCGACAGCGCGAAGAATGCGGCGATCGCGGCGATGTCCCAGATGGTTTCGTCGTCGAATCCGTGACTGTGGAGCCGTTCGAAGTCGCCATCGCCGACAGTGGCCGAATCGGTCGCGACCAGGCAGGCGAAATCGAGCATCGCCTTCTGCCTGTCACTGATCGCCGCCTTGCGGTAGTTGACGGCGATCTGGTCGGCTATCAGCGCATCCTTCTGGTAGATCCTGAGGATCGCGCCGTGGGCAACGACGCAATAGAGACAATTGTTGAGGGCACTGGTGGCTACGACGATCATCTCGCGCTCGGCCTTGGACAACTCACCGGGCTTGAGCATCAGCGCGTCGTGGTAGGCGAAGAACGCACGGAACTCGTCAGGCCTGCGAGCGAGCTTGACGAACACCTCGGGGACGAAGCCCGACTTCTCCTGGACGGCGGCGATCCGCTCACGGATATCGGGTGCCAGGTCCGACAAGGTGGCCGACGGATAGCGATCGGCCAAGGCCTGGCCGACGGTCGTGCGGGTGCTGCTTTCGTCCATGGAGATCTCCCGGGGGGTCGCTACGGCGACGGATACTATTATGCCGAAGCAACAGCGAAGCGATCCCAGCGAGCGCGCGATGTCACGACCGTTGAAATCGGCCGAACGCTGGCTTCGTCGCGACCTGCGGCGCAAGCTCGGATCGGTGCTCTACACGCCCTCGGGTCGCAAGTTCCTGGCGCGTTACATGCCGGACTTCGTTGCCCAGATGTGCATCGACTGCGGCGACCACCGGCTGACCGTCTCGCCGCACGAACTGGTTGGCCGCAAGGTCATCCGCTACGGGCACTTCTCGCGCGACCTGGTCGAACGCGTGCTTGCGATACTTGCCGATCGACGGCTGTTCGATGGCCGCGACGTCGCGCTCGACATCGGCGCCAACATCGGCACCCAGTCGGTCTACTTCGGGCTGAGCCGACGGTTTGCGCGCGTGCTGGCGGTCGAGCCTGCCCCCGGCAACCTCGAACTGCTGGAACTCAACGTCCGGCAGAACGGCTTTTCGGGACTGGTGACGATCGTTGCAGCCGCGGCCGGAGACAGCGACGGCACGATGACGCTGCACCTGGACCGGGACAACCATGGCGCCAACAGCCTGGTCAACACGCGATCGTCGGTCGCCTCGACCGATGTCGCCGTGCGCCGGATCGACGGGCTGTTGCGCGAGTACGCGATCGCCGCCGAACGTGTGGCGCTGATCTGGATGGACATCGAAGGCTACGAACCCGTGGCCTGTCGTGCGATGGAAGACTTGCTCCAACGCCAGACGCCGCTGCTGACCGAGTTCCAGTCGACATTCATGGGGGCCGAGGGCAGCGCAGCATTCCGTGACTACCTTGGCCGCTTCTACGGCGACTGCGTGGTCTTTCCGGAGAAGGGCTCGGAGCAGAGCATGCCGGTGGCGGCGATCCCGATTCAGGGCGGGATTCTCGACGTGCTGCTGCTGCCGGATCAGGCGCGCGGCCAGCCGCTACCGGAGCAGCCGCGACCGGATCCTGCGACCGCAGACTAGCCACCCTGGTCCCCCGCCTCATCGGCGCGCGACGGTTTGCAGGCAGCGGCGACACGACCGGTGGCAGCGCAGGCAGGCCGACGCGCCGGACTCGGCGCTTCAATAGCGAGGCCGCCGGGCGTTCAAGACCGGGATCTCGGCGCTTCGACAGCGGGACCGCCAGACGTTCAAGACCGGGCCGCGCCGCTGCCCCGGTCACCCGCCCAGCGATACTTCCAGTAGGTCCCGCGTGCGCTGATCCAGGCGAGCAGCAGGCCGTTGCGGCCATCGAGGAACCCACCGCGCAGCAGATAGCCGCGCGCGAACGTCCAGGCGCCATGGCCAATGGCGGTCGCCAGGCCGCCACGCCCGCGCTCGCGCAGCGACTCGGCGCCGAGTGCCGCATAGTGCCGGGCCTTGGCCTTCGCATCGACGAGCGAATCGACGCTGTCGTGCAGCAGGATGCCGGTCAGCGTCGCCGTCGGGCCGTCGACCAGCGCCCGCTCGTGGACCCGGTCATCGCTGAATCGTCCAGCCGCGCGCCGGAACAGCCGCAGCACGCGATCGTTGCCCCAGAGCCCGTGACGCATCACCTGGCCACAGAAGCTCGAATGGCGCCGCAGCCAGTAGCCGGCAGGCGTCCCGCCACGATCGTTTGCCGCTACCCGACCGCCGCCACCGCCGCCGACCACCGCTTGGATCTCGGCGGCCAGGTCGTCGGTCAACCGCTCGTCGGCATCGAGCGACAGCACCCAACGGCCACGACAGGCGGCCAGTGCCCGGTTCTTCTGCGGCCCGAATCCGGGCCAGTCGTCGGTGACGATGACCTCGGCACCGAGCCCGCGGGCGATCGCCACCGTGTCATCGGTGCTGCCCGAGTCGACGACGACGACCTGGTCGGCGAACGCCACCGAGGCCAGGCAGGCCGCGATCCGGTGCGCCTCGTTCTTCGCGATGATCGCGACCGAGAGACCGACGGCGGCCACGGCGGGCCTGGAGGGTATGGCCGCCGCAGTGGCAGTCGATGTGGCCGAGGGGGCCGATGGGGCCAGCGTGTCCGGCGGTGCCGCAGCCGGTGCAACTCCGGGCATGGCCGCGGGCGTCGCCGGGCTCACGGCACGCGCGCGGGCACCGAGCGCTGGACGGCTGCGGCCGCCAGCAGCCAGTTCATGAGGAAGTAGAAGGCGATCACCGTCAACTGGCGATCGAAGACATTGTCGGTCAGGGCGAAGCCGGCGAACGCCGCCCCGACGGCCAGTGCCGCATAGGCCGCCGGTCCGGCGTCGGGATGGCGCGTCAGCCGGCGCAACAGCACGAGCGGCGGCAACAGGAACATCGCGACGGTCGCCAGCCCGGCGACGATCCCGCCATCGACGAACGACGCAAGGTACTCGTTGTGCGTCTGCCCGTAGAGGAGCTGAATGCCGGCCGGGATTTCGCCGCTGGCGCGCTGGCGTTCGATCTCGCGCATGAAGCGCCCGAAGCCCGAGCCGGTCAGCGGCGCATGAGTGATTGCACGACCGGCAGCCTCCCACAGCGCCAGCCGCTGGCCGACCTCGGTACTCGCGTCACCGCGCTCGTAGCGCTCGATCTGCGGCTTGATATCGGCGAACCGGTTCTCCATCGCGACCACGGCCAGCCCGCAGGCGATCAGGCCGGCCAGCACGATCGGCGAGGCGCTGCGAAAGTGGCCCGGGTGCCGTTCGCGCGCCGGCGACGATGCCGGCGATGACGACGGCGCGGACGCCCGACCGCGCGGCCCGGCGCCGGCGACGTCACGGGGCCGCGGTTGCGCCAGCGAAGCGCGTGACACCCAGGTCAGCGCCAGCCGGCCGAGCAGGTAGCCGACGAGACCGCCGCGGGCCTGCGTCAGCGCCAGTGTCCCGGCGCTGGCGAGAAAGCCGACCACGCCGAGATAGCGTCGCCAGCTGCGGCGGCCGCGCCACTTCCGGTCGCTGGTGATGAACAGCACCAGCGACAGCAGCCCCTGAACCGAGGCCATCGCACCGAACTTGACCGCACCGCTCCAGTTCTGTCCCCAGCCGAACAGCCCCATCGCGCGCGTGTGGCCTTCGATCACGACCTGCCAGCCGGCGAGCGCGAGCGCGGCGATGGCGCCGACGGCCGCTGCCGGCAACAACCAGCGGCGGATGTCCGGCATCCGCCCGGGCACGCCCGAGAGCCCGACCCAGAGCGAGAGCCCGGCGATGATCAGGTGCGCCGTGTACTTCGAACTGGCTCGATCGGCAATGACGCAGACCAGCATGACGGCAAGGAAGACCAGGCAGGGGATGACGAACGACGCCATCCTCGGCAGGCTGGCACGTGCCTGCCGCAACCAGCCGCGGAACCCGCAAATGAATGCCGCGACGCAGGCCGCCGCAGAACAGACGGTGTAGGCGGTCGGCACGATCAGCAGCAGCCCGGTGAAGAGTGCTGCGAACAGGTGGGCCAGCCTGATCGTCAATCCGCGCGGGACGGCTCCGATCGGCTCGCCCGCGGCCACGTAGACCGGGTCCAGGGGGCACGGCACGACCGGGTCGTTGGCGGCGACGGCGGGCACGCGCGCCGCCGCAACCGCCTCGGCCGGAGCGACCACCGACTGCAGCACCTTGCCCGCGTCGGGCCGGCTCAATCGGTCAACTCCCCGCCGGCATAGAGGCGCGAATAGACCCCGGCGCGATTCATCAGGTCGGCATGCTTGCCTTCCTCCACGATCCGGCCCGAGCCGAGGACGACGATCCGGTCCGCCTTCTCCACGGTCGACAGCCGGTGCGCGATGATCAGCGTCGTCGTGTGCCCCTTCATCAACCGTTCGAGCGCCGCCTGGACGAAGCGCTCGGATTCGTTGTCCAGCGCCGAGGTCGCTTCGTCGAGGATCAGGATCGGCGCGCTCTTCAGCAGTGCGCGCGCGATCGACAACCGCTGGCGCTGGCCGCCGGAGAGCCGGATGCCGTTGTCGCCGATCATGGTGTGGACCCCGTGCGGCAGCGAGTCGATGAACGGCGTCAGGTAGGCGGCGTCCAGCGCCCGCCGCACCTCCTCTACCGGCGCGCCCCGGGCGGCACCATAGGCGACGTTGTTGGCGATGGTGTCGTTGAACAGCATCACCGACTGGCTGACCCAGGCGATCTGGCGGCGCAGGCTGGCCAGCTTCAGCGTCTCGATGGGGATGCCGTCGATCAGGATCCGGCCGTCGGTCACCGGATAGAAGCGCGGCAGCAGGTTGGCCATGGTGGTCTTGCCGCCGCCGGAGCTGCCGACCAGCGCGACGATCTCGCCGGCGTGGATGTGCAGGTCGATCCCGGCGAGCGCCGGGCGTTCGCTGCCCTCGTAGCTGAACGTCACGTGCTCGAAGCGGATGTCGCCGCGAACGCGCGCCAGCGCGATCGTCCCCCGGTCCGGTTCGACCGGCTCGTCGATGAACTGGAACACGGCATCGGCCGCGGCCAGCGCCCGCTGCAGTTGGCCGTTGATGTCGGCCAGGTGCCGCAGCGGCGCCAGGATCATCAGCATGGCGGTGATGAACGAGACGAAATCGCCGACGGTCGCCTGATGGTGCTGCGACTGGTAGAGCGCGATCGCGATCACCAACGACACGGCCACCGCCGCCATGATCTGGGTGATCGGGACGATCAACGCCGAGGCCACCGTCATCCGGCGCGCGAAGCCGCGCAACTGGCCGCTGGCGGTTGCGAATCGCGCACGCTCGTGCAGCTGACCGCCGTAGACCTTGACCACCGGATTGCTGTGGATCGCCTCCTCGACGACCCCGGTGAGATCGCCGGTGTAGCGGATCTGTTCGCTCGACAGCCGCCGCATTCGGCGCGAGAACGCGCTCACCGCGAGCCCGATCAGCGGGATCAGGACCAGCGCCACCGTCGTCAGTTGCCAGTTCAGGTACAACAGCCAGGCGAGCAGGCCCGCGATCACGACCGTGTCGCGAACCAGCACGGTCAGCACGCCGGCCAGCGTCTGGGTGACGTTCTGGACGTCGGCCACGAGCCGCGCGATCACCGTCCCCGAAGAATGCGAGGCGAAGAACCGCAGCGGCAGCTCGACCAGCCGGTCGAACATCTGCCGGCGCAGGTCATAGAGGACGGCGTGCGAGACGCCGCTCATCGCGTAGTTCATCGTGAAGGTGAACAGCCCGCGCAGGATGAACAGGCCGATGATCGCGAGCGGCGCCTGCCAGACCAGATCGCGGTCACCATCGCTGCCGAAGCCGCGATCGAGCAGCTGCTTGAGGATCGCCGGGAACGCCGGTTCGGTGGCGGCGGTGAGGATCATGCCGATCACGCCGAGCACGAACAGCCGCCAGTGCGGCCGGACGTAGCCGAGCAGTCGCCGCAGCAGTTCGCGATCGCCTCCCTGCGGACGGGCGGGACGGGCGGTCATCGATAGTCGAGCAGCACGCCGTCGGCGCTCAGCCAGTCCTTCAGTTGCGCGAGCAGCGCGTCTTCCGGTTTGACGGCCCAGTCGGGACCGAGCCGGATCGAGACCGTCGCGCTGCCGTTGTGATACTCGATCTCCACCGGCAATCGTGCCCGGTCACGGCGAAATCCGCCGAGCAGGCCGGCGAGGCGCTTGGCGTCGGATTCGCCATTCATCCGCAGCCGCAGCAGCCGGGCGTGCTCGCCGCGGGCAGTCTCGAGATCGACCAGGCGCTCGGCCGAGAACCGGAAGCCGCCGCTGTACTCGTCGCGCGACAGGCGCGCATGGACCACGACCAGGCCGTCCTCCTTCAGCAGCGACCGGTTCTGCTCGTACTGCTCGGCGAAGACGCACAGTTCCTGCGTCGCGGTCTTGTCGTCGAGCATCACCCGCATCATGCGCCCTCGGCGCGTCATCGTCGACTGGATCGAGACGATGACGCCGGCCACCGTGCAGGTGATCGCGCCGCGTTCAGCCTCGACCAGCTTCGGCAGGTCCGACAGCCGTGTGCGGACGAAACGGCGCACTTCGGTCTCGTGCGGCGTGAAAAGGTGGCCCGAGAGGTAGAAGCCGAGCGCCGCTTTCTCCTCGAGCAGGCGCCGCGCTTCGTCCCAGCGCGGCGCGGCGATCCACTCGCGCGCCGTCGGCGGCGTCGCCGCGCCGCCGACATCGCCGAACAGCGCGGTCTGCCCGGCTGCCGCCGACCGGGCATTGTGCTCGGCGGCATCGCAGGCGCGACCGACGTTGGCGAGCAGCTTCGCGCGATCGTCGTCGAGGCGATCGAACGCACCGGCGCGGACCAGGGCCTCGATCGAACGCTTGCTGACGAGCCGCCGGTCGATCCGCTCGCAGAACTCGAACAGGTCGGTGAACGGGCCGTCGGCCTCGCGGGCGGCCACGATGTTCATCACCGCCGCCTCGCCCGCGCCCTTCACCGCCCCGAGGCCATAGCTGCTGTGGCGATCGTCGCGCGGCTCGAAACGAAACGCCGAGGTATTGATGTCGGGCAGCTCGACGCCGACCCCGTTGTCGCGAGCGTCGCGGACGAACAGCTGGACCTTGTCGGTGTCGTCCATGTCGGACGACAGGGTCGCGGCGAGAAACTCGGCCGGATGGTGAGCCTTGAGCCAGGCCGTCTGGTAAGTGACGACCGCGTAGGCGGCCGTGTGACTCTTGTTGAAGCCGTACTCGGCGAACTTCTCCATCAGGTCGAACAGCTGCGTGGCCAGCGCCGGCGTATGGCCGCGCCGGCCGGCCCCGTCGACGAAACTCTGGCGCTGCTTGGCCATCTCGGAGGCCTTCTTCTTGCCCATCGCCCGGCGCAGCAGGTCGGCGCCCCCCAGCGTGTAGCCGGCGATGATCTGCGCGATCTGCATCACCTGTTCCTGGTAGACGATCACGCCGTAGGTCGGCTCGAGGCACTCCTTGAGGTCGGGATGGAAGTAGTCGATCCGCTGCTGGCCACGCTTGCGCAGGATGAAGTCGTCGACCATGCCCGAACCCAGTGGGCCAGGTCGATAGAGCGCGAGCACGGCGATCACGTCCTCGAAGCGATCGGGCTGGAGCTTGCGCAGCAACTTCTTCATGCCGTCGCTTTCGACCTGGAAGATGGCGCCGGTGTTGCCGTCCTTCAGCACCTGGTAGGCCGCAGGGTCGTCGAATGCCAGCAGCGCCAGGTCGAGCGGCGACTCGCCGGCCTGCGCGCGGCGCCGATTCACGTAGCGCACGGCCAGGTCGATGATGGTCAGGTTGCGCAGCCCGAGAAAGTCGAACTTGACCAGCCCGACGGCCTCGACGTCGTCCTTGTCGAACTGGCTGATGACCGAATCGGTCCCCGGTGCCTTGTACAGCGGGCAGAAATCGGTCAGCCGTCCCGGAGCAATCAGCACGCCGCCGGCATGCATGCCGACGTTGCGCGTCAGGTCCTCGAGCGGTCGGGCGAGCGCGATCAGTTCGCGGACCTCTTCCTCGTTGCGGAACCGCTCGGCCAGCTGCGGCTCGGCGTCGATCGCCTTGACGAGCGACAACGGCTTGGCCTGGACCACGGGAATCAGCTTCGACAGTTGGTCGCAGAACGTGTACGACATGTCGAGCACGCGGCCGACATCGCGAATCACCGCCTTGCTCGCCATCGTGCCGAAGGTGGCGATCTGGGCGACGGCATCGCCGCCGTACTTGTGGCGCACGTATTCGATCACCAGCCCGCGCTTGTCCTGGCAGAAGTCGATGTCGAAGTCCGGCATCGAGACCCGCTCGGGATTGAGGAAGCGCTCGAACAGCAGCGCGTACGGCAGCGGATCGAGGTCGGTGATCCCCAACGCGAACGCCACCAGCGAACCGGCACCCGACCCACGCCCCGGCCCGACGGGAACGTCGTTGGCCTTGGCCCAGCCGATGAAGTCGGCAACGATGAGGAAGTAGCCCGCGAACCCCATCGCGACGATGGTGTCGCATTCGGTGGCCAACCGCTGCTCGTATTCGGCCAGCCGCGCGGCGCGCACGACCGGATCGGGAAAGGCCTTCTCCATCCGGACGGCGAGCCCCTGGGCCGCGAGCCGGCGCATCGCCGCATCGACGCTCTCGCCGGCTTCGGTGGGAAACGCCGGCAGCTTCGACTTCCCCAGTTCGAGCGTCAGGCTGCAGCGCCGGGCGATCGCCACGGTATTGGCCAGCGCCGCCGGCAGGTCGGCGAAGCGCTCGGCCATCTGTGCCCGCGACAGGAAATACTGCTCCTCGGTGTAGCGCCGCTGGCGCCGCGGATTGCCGAGGATCTCGCCCTCGGCGATGCAGACCCGCGCTTCGTGGGCCCGGTATTCGTCGCGACCGAGGAACTGGACCGGATGCGTCGCCACGAGCGGCAGCGCCAGCCGCGAGGCAAGCCAGGCGGTACGTCGCGTCAGCCGTTCAGACTCGGGAGCACCAGTCCGCTGGACCTCGAGGTAGAACGCATCGTCGAAGCGCTCGGCCAGCCAGCGCGCGGCGCGGTCGGCGCCATCGCGGTCACCGGCCGCGAGCGCCTTGCCGACGGCGCCGTTCGCTGCGCCGGACAGCGCGATCAGTCCGCGGACCGCCTCGGGCGTGAACCAGGACGGATCCATCTCGCCGCGGCCGCGATGCTCGTTCTCCAGCCAACTGCGCGAGACCAGTTCGCAGAGCCGGCGATAGGCCGGCGCATCGGTCGCGATCAGCAACAGGCGATCGGGCTTGTCGCGGTCGATGGCATTGCTGACGCAGGTGTCGACAGCGCAGATCGGCTGCACGCCGGCCGCACGGGCGGCCTTGTAGAAGCGGACCCAGCCGAACAGGTTACCGGCATCGGCCAGCGCCAGCGCAACCTGCCCGTCGGCGACCGCTGCAGCTACCGCATCGTCGATCCGGACGATCGAGTCGGAGATCGAGAACTCCGAGCGCAGGCGCAGGTGGACGAAGGGTGACGGCTGCGCCGGCGCGGCGCTGGTCTCGGCGCTCGCAGCGGTGGACGCGGCGCTGCTCTCGTGGCTCGTCGTGGCACCGGGCGCCGCGACGGACCCTGCCGGCGGACGCACCTCGGCGGCGGACCCGCTCCAGTCGGCGGATCCGCTGGTGATGGCGGGGTCGGTCAAGTGCGTCGGCTGCATTGGGTCGGATCGCTGGCGCGTCCAGCCCCGATTCTACGGTCGCTGACCGCCGGACGACCCGATCGGTCGCTGGCCGCGGGACGCGATGTGTACGGTCGCCCTCGCCGTCTCGATCGGCGCCTCCCTTTACCGGCGTTCGATCGCCACCCTCGCCGTTGCCACCTGGCCGGTCGCCGCTCGGCTCGCGGGTAGAATGCGACGCGATGAAACATCCGTTGAATCAGCCGGGCCATCCCGATCCCGTCGTCATCGATACCGGTCCCGACCCGCGCGGTGCTGTGATCTGGCTCCATGGCCTGGGTGCAGACGGCCATGACTTCGAGCCGATCGTCCCCGAGTTACGGCTCGCGGGCGCCCCGACGATCCGTTTCGTGTTTCCGCATGCCCCGGTTCGGCCGGTGACCTTGAACGGCGGGATGGCGATGCGCGCCTGGTACGACATCGTGCAACTGGGCGGCGGCCGCGAGGACGAAACCGGCGTGCGCCAGTCGGGCGAGGCACTGGCCGCGATGATTGCCGACCCGTTGCTGAATGGCCTTGGTGCCGATCGGGTCGTCCTCGCCGGGTTCTCCCAAGGCGGCGCGGTCGCTTTGCAGGCCGGGCTGCGCTTCGAGCAGCGACTGGCCGGCATCCTTGCGCTGTCGACTTATCTGCCGATCGCAGACCATCTCGAGCGCGACCGATCCGAGGCCAATCGTGATTGCCCGATCCTGATGATCCACGGCACCTACGATCAGGTGATCCCGCTGAACCGTGCCGTCGCATCGCGCGACCGGCTCGTCGGCTTCGGGTATCCGGTCCAGTGGCAGACCTATCCGATGGCCCACGCGGTCTGCGCCGAGGAGATCGAGTTGGTCAGCGGCTGGTTGCGACAGCGCCTGAGCTAGCCTTAATGCCTTGCCGCCGTCCTGGCGGGGAATGTCCCCTGTCTGGCAAGGGTTCCATTCGGAACACTCGAACAGGCTCTCAGCACCTCACTGGCTAGCTGGCTCGGTGCGGAGGGCGCAAGGCGGAGCCGTCGAAGTCGCCGTCGAGCCAGGGCGCACTCGTCCGTCACTGCGGGTGGCGGCGCAACGTCGGCTCCGGGGCTTCGCGAGGATCAGTCCGCTGAGAAGCTCCAGACCGTACGGATCAGCCCTTCATGGACCTCGAACACGGCGATCCTTTCGATGGGGTGCTCCTGGAGGCCCCGCATCCGCTCGCAGTTGAACACCTTGTTGCCGAGGACGGTGCGACTGATTAGTTCCGCATGAAGCACAGGCCCGTTGAAACGCTGCGACGCGTAGAACTCGCCAAATTCCTTCTTGCCAATTAGCACGGGCTCGAGCGCGGGCATGCGATAGAGCCTTACGTCTTCACTGAAATTTGCGAGGAAGCGGTCGAGGTCTCGGGCGTTGTAGGCATCCAGTTGACGCTGCGCAAGCTGCAGGGGTGTGAGCATGACGGCGTGCACCGATTGATCAGCGGTGACCCCGGCCGCTGAACACGAACAGGGCGACGACGTCTGGAACTCACCCGGCTTGCACGCGTGGTCTCGAAGCCGCGCCCGGCGGAGCATGTCGCGTAACACGCGCTCCAGACTCGGATCGTCTATGACGCGCATCCGCGCTCGCCCTTTCGGGGCAGATGGTAGCCGCTGGCACGGCTGGCGCCAGGGCGCGTGGCCTGGCGTTGTCCTCGAACGCCCGCTGAGTGGTTGCGATGGAGGTTCCCGGTCATTCTCTTGCCCCTGGCGAACCGCTGTCGAGTCGCTCTCAGGGCTATAGTTTCCAACCATCACCGCGTTCATGTTCTCGGAGCGTCCTCTATCTGTACGACGCTCCGCTCGAATCGGCAACTCGGGACGGCGCTATCGTGAAATCGTGACCTCACCTCGTTGGTGCGGGAACGCTGCGATCAGGTTTTCGTACGGCGAAGAAAGTTCACCCATTTGGGGTATGTGCCGAAATAGCCAACCCGCAACGCAGCGTTTGCCAAACGATGGCGCCCAAGTGCGCCAGCGCGTGCCGCTTCCTCCAGGGTCGGCAACCCCTTTCGGGCGGCTGGGTGAGAAACGCGGCCGCCGTGGCCAGGCGTGACCGTCTCGGACATTGGCGGTTGCGCTCCACCGGTTCAATGGCGGGCCACGAATATGCTGTTCTGGGGGCGGGGTGAATCGAGCACCGTGACGCTGCCGAAGCCCGCTTCCTTCAGGTACCGCCGGGCAAGCTGCTCACCCCAGACAGTGCCCAGGCCTTGCCCATTGACCGCGAGTGAAACTGGCATGCAATGCATCAGGCTGAATCCGTAGTACATCGGGGCGAACGGGTTCTTGATGTTGTCTTCCAATCGGCTGCTGAACTTGAACTCGATCATGAGGAACGCTCCGTCCGGTGCCAGGGCGCGGCACGCCCCTCCTAGCACTGCGTCCGGTGCACGTTGGTCGTGAATTGCGTCGAAGGCGGTGATGAGATCGAACTTTGGATCGGACGGCAGGGCCGCAACATCGACAACTTCGAATGACGCATTGCCGAGGCCGAACTCGCGCGCTTCCTCCCGTGCGCTCGCAATCGCGTCCTCCGCGATGTCGTAACCGACGAAGGTCGACTTCGGGAACTCCCGTGCCAGGATATTCATTGCATGCCCGGTGCCACAGCCGACGTCGAGCACACGAATGCCTTTACTCAACGCCTCGGGCAAGGCCGGGACGGCGGGAATGAAGCCCGTGACCAGCAGGTGGTCATAGATCCGTCTCCACGCATCGTCCATGCATTGCGTGAATACCGGACGGTAGGCGGAGTACGGGATCCCGCCCCCGTCCCGCATGCACGAGGCAACCCGCTGCAAGTGGGAGCCGAAGTGATTGATCATTCGGCTGGATGGCGCAGTGTTCATGTGACCGTCGCCTGTTAGCAGCACTCCGTGCTCTTCGGGCAACGCGTAGGTACGCGGCTCCGGGTCATAGGAGAAGATGCCGCTCGTCACCATCGAACCGAGCCACTCGCGGACGTAGCGCTCCGTCAGACCCGCCCGGGTGGCAAGTTCCTGGCTCGTCGCCGGTCCTTGCCTGGCGGCCTCGAACAGGCCAACCTGGTAGCCGATGTCGATGAGCTTCGTAAGAACGGCGCCGGTGTAGATATCGAGGAGCCTTGCACCGAACTCCTTGACGCGATCAGGATCTGGCACGTTTCGCTCCTCTCGCGGCCTGGCCACGGTATTCGGACGGGCAGCGTACTGTCGCCAACCGTTCCGCGATAGCCGCTTCGCGGCTAGGGATTACCCGGATCAACGGGCGCAGACCTGGGGACGGGGCTTTGGCGAGGTCAGGCGGGCAGACCACCAGACGGACGGACGTCATGCTGACACGGATCTTGCCGAAGCGGCAACTGCGGGACGCAGCGCCGTCGGTCGGTCGCCGCATGGCGCTTCGCGGGCGGCGACAATCGTGCGGTGAACAACGACCCCACCAGCACGCCGGCCACCACGATGCGGGCGATGGTGTTGCACGCGCCGCATACGCCGCTGGTCGAACAGACGCGTCCGCTCCCGCAGCCGGGTCACGACGAGGTTCGCCTTGCCGTGCGGGCGTGCGCCGTCTGCCGCACCGACCTGCACCTCGCCTGTGGCGAGCTGCCGATGGCCCGCCTTCCGGTGGTGCCGGGGCATGAGGTCGTCGGCACCGTGCAGGCGATCGGCGAGGGCGTCGAAGGCATCGCCGTCGGTCAGCGCATCGGCGTGCCGTGGCTCGGTGGCAGCTGCGGTCGCTGCGACTTCTGCCGGCGCGATCGCGAGAACCTCTGCGACGCGCCGCAGTTCACCGGCTGCACGCGCGACGGCGGCTTCGCGACGCACTGCGTCGCCGACGCGCGCTTCGTGCTACCGCTCGACGGCATCGCGCTCGACGACGTGGCGATCGCGCCGCTGCTGTGCGCCGGGCTCATCGGCTGGCGCTCGCTGTGCATGGCCGGCGACGATGCCGAAGCGCTCGGCCTGTATGGGTTCGGCGCGGCCGCGCACCTGATCGCACAGGTGGCACGCGCACAAGGGCGGCGCGTCTATGCCTTCACGCGCGACGGCGACACGGCGGCGCAGCGACTCGCGCTCGCGCTTGGCGCGGCCTGGGCCGGCGCAGCGGAACAGGCGCCGCCCGAGCCGCTCGACGCGGCGATCATCTTCGCGCCGGTCGGCGAGCTCGTGCCACGCGCGCTGGCCGCGGTGCGCAAGGGCGGGCGTGTCGTCTGCGGCGGCATCCACATGAGCGACATCCCGTCGTTCCCGTATGCCCTGCTGTGGCACGAGCGCCAGCTCGTTTCGGTGGCGAACCTGACGCGACGCGACGGTCGCGAGTTCGTCCGGCGCGCACCGACCTTCGGCCTCCAGGTGCACACGACGACGTACCCGCTCGAACGCGCGAACGATGCGCTCGCCGACCTGTCCGCCGGCAGGTTGCGCGGAGCGGCCGTGCTCGTTCCGCCGGCGTGGGACGCGGCGTCGCGCTGATGAAGATGACCCGGCGTGGGTCGCTGAAGGCAGGTCCGCGCGAGCTGACGGTGGAGCGGACTGTTCACGCCAGCCCTCCACGGACTGTCGGAACTACCGCGCCGCCGACCTGCACCTCGCGACGCCCGTCGGTCATCCGCGCCCGCAGCATGACCAACGACGGCCGCCCAACCTCATGGCCTTGCTCGATTCGCACAGAGAACCCGGAGGCGGGCGAGAGCCTGTGCTCCAGGAGGTAGGCGCCGAGAAAGGCCGCGCCGTTGCCGGTCGCTGGGTCTTCGCGGACGCCGTGCGCCTCGAAGAAGAATCTCGCGCAAAGGTCGTTCGTCGCCAGCAACTGCATCGTCTCCGCGGAAGGGGGTTTCGCCGACCACGACTGCCAGCTGATTTCCGCAGTAGCGGGGCCTCGACCTCGACTTCGTTGACATCGATGTCGAGACGAGCCGCCTCGCGATAGATGTCGTTGCAGTAGCAGGTGGCCAGCGCGAGCATGAGCAGCTCGCCGCCATTCACTGACGAACCCTGGCCTTCCGGCTTTGGCGGGACCTGCAACGGCTTGCTTGACCCAGCCGTGGCAACCGAAACTTCATGTGACAAGCTGGGGCTTCTCACTGTGGCGGCAATCTTCACGGTCGCAAACTTTCCTCCGCCTTCAGTCGCGTCTTCATGTCGCTGTACGCTGTTTCTATCAGCTTCATTAGAGCAGCGGCGTCGACCTGGCTCTCAGGCCTCAGCTTTACGTGTCGCATGAACTTGCCAGTCCCTTCCAGGAGGCGCGCGTGATCGGAGATCTCGGCGCCGCGGAAGAACCCGACATTGACGTGGGCCTTGAAGGCGTTGACATAGGCGAATGCAGCGTCTCCCACACATGCAGTCGGATGGCCATCGTGCAACAACTCTCGAACATCGTCGCCGCAGTCTCGGATGATCGCGAACCAGCGCCTTGCGATGGCCCCGAGCTCGTCCGGATGCTCGAGCATCCAGGCATCGATGGCTGGATCCCGCTGGACAGAACTGGGGAACCGCAGAAGTCGGGTCACGGCGAATTCACTTCGACGTGTCACCGCGGACGTTGACGATGGTGGCTTGCATGAGTGCGACCACCTTGTAGGATGTCCCGCCTTTCGCGAACGCCCGAACTTCACCGCGACAAACCGTGAGGAGCTTCCCAGCGTTCTGGACTTGTCCAATCGCCAGGAAATGTTCACCGATCGCAGGTCTCAGCAGGTTGATCTTGAACTCGGCTGTGACGACTTCCCATTCAGGGGGTGCCTTCGTCAGCGCCGCATAGCCACATGCGCTGTCGGCAACGCTGGTGACGGCGCCGGCATGAACATAGCCGTGTTGCTGGGTAAGACGTTCGGAGAACGGCAGCGCTATGTGAACCTCCCCCTCACTCACCAATTCGAGACGGGCGCCGATGGTGGCCATCAGGCCTTGCGCCTCGAAACTGTCCGCAATACGTCGCTGGAGATCGCTCATCGTCATATGTGACGCCTGGCGGCTGAATCAGGCCGCGTCGCGAAGGGGCGGCAAGGGCGGATCGCCTCGGAAGGGCCTGCCAGGCGGCGCGCGGGTCGGTGAACGTCGTTCCCGACTCGCCGTCGCCTACTCCATCGATATCCCGAGCCGCTTGATGAGTTCGGCGAACCGCCGGGTGTCCTCGCCGATGATCCGCCCGAACTCGGCTGGCGTGGTGCTCCGCGGCGTCGCGCCCTGGTCGATGAAGATCGCCTGGAGGTCGGCCCTGGCAACGGCCACGCGAACGTCGGCAGCGATCTTGTCGACGATTGCGGCCGGCGTGCCCTTGGGCGCGAGCAACCCGACCCATGAACCCATCTCGGAGTCAGCGACGCCGGCCTCGGCCAGCGTCGGAACATTCGGCAGCGCCGGCGCCCGCGCCTTGCTGGCGACCGCGAGGGCCTTGACCTTGCCGGAACCGATTCGCGTCGTCGACCCGAGTACCGAGTCGAACTGGATATGCGCATGACCGGCCATGACGTCGGCGGCGGCCTGGCTCCCGCCCTTGTAGGGCACGTGCGTGAACCGCGCGCCCGAGGCGGACTGGAAGATCTCCAGCGCCAGGTGCGTCGAGTTGCCGACCCCCGAACTGGCGGCGGTGTATTTCCCCGGCTCGGCCTTGGCCAGTGCGACCAGCTCGGCGACCGTCTTCACCGGCAGGCTCGGCGTCACCATCAGAACGATCGGCAGTTCGGAGATCAGCGAGATCGGCTCGAAGTCACGCTGCGAGTCGTAGCTGAGCTTCTTGTACAGCGAAGAGTTGATCGCCTGCGTGCCGACGTTGCCGACCAGCAGCGTGTAGCCGTCGGGCTTGGCGCGCGCAACCAGTTCGACGCCGACGATGCCTGCGGCGCCGCCGCGATTCTCGACCACGACCTGCTGCTTCCACGCTTCCGACAGCTTCTGCGCGACCAGCCGCGCGCTGCTGTCCGTCCCGCCTCCCGGAGGGAACGGCACGATCATCAGGACCGATCGAGTCGGATAGTCGGTGGCCGACTGCGCCTGCGCGGTGACCGCGAAGGTCGCGACCAGCAGGCAGGTGAGCGCGCGCACCACGGCTGCGATTGGCGAGCGGCCATTCGCAATCGCTCGCGCGATTCGCAGCGCTGTCGTCAGCGCGGGCCTGTTCGCGTTCGCTCGCGGGATCGGTTGCGTAGGCTCGGGCTGGCGCGCGTCCGCTCGCGGGATCGGCTGCGTCGGCTCGGTCCTGCTCGCTTCCCCTCGTGGGGTCGGCATCGTCATCGGTCTGGCCATCTGTGGTTTCCTCGTGTCTGCCCGTTGCAACCTGCGGGCGTTAGGTGCCGTGGCAATCGATGTCTCGGCGTCGATCGCTCATGGCCCGACCCGCTTCACCAGCCAGGCGACCATCAGGTCGGCGATCTCGAGGCTGTTCGAATCCTGCATGAGCATATGCGAGTTGCCGTTGATGCCGATCTCCGGCAGCAACACCAGTTCGGCCTTGCCGCCCGCCTTGTTGGCCGCTGTCACGAACTCGCGACAGGTCTTGAGCCGCGGTGCCCACCGTGGCGACTGGTCGACGTAGTCGCCGAACAGCACCATGATCGGCATCCGCGTGTATGGCGTCATCTCGGAGCCGGCCGCGGGACAGGCGCCCGGCTCGATCGAGACAATCGCCGCAATGCCGGTCGAGTCGACCTGCGCCGCCTGGAATGGATAGATCCCCGACTGCGAATGACTGATCAGCACCGCGCCGCGCAACTGCCGCGCCAGCGCACCCAGCGCGGGGACTGTCGGATTCGGCGTCGGCAGCGAGTTCAGCCAGTCGGGGACCATCTGCTTCCAGAACTCGGACTGTGCGGCGAGGGGAAAGCGCATGCCGGGGAAAGTCTCCGGGTAGGCCGGGCCGAAGCGAAAGATGGCCCACGCCCCTTCGTGTGCGGCGGCGAAGACAGTCGGCAACTGGTCGACGCCCGCCTTGCCAGCCTTGACCGTGTTGATCGCCGCGATGTTCGCCGCGGAGCGTCCGCGCCAGGCCTGGTCGACGACGTAGACCGGATGTCCCCTGCGGACGAAGTACTCGTCCCAGCCGATCCGTCCGTCCGGAGTCGTCTCCCAGGTCTTGCCGGTCAGGCAGCAGCCGTGGATGAGGACGATCGGCAGTCCCTTGATGGCTACCGGCACCTGGTAGCGGACGTAGACCTGATCGACCGTGATCGTGCCCGACGACAGGTAGGCCGGCACCATCGACAGCGCATCGGACTTCACGTCGCGACCACCGACGAAGAAGCTGCCCTGCTTCGCGACGGTCAGCGGTGCAGTGGCGTCCACCTTCGATGAGGCGCCGGCACAGCCGGCGATGACCGCGACGGCCATCGGGACGAGGATCGTGGCCAGGCCCCCGCCGCGGCCCTGGCCGAGGATCGCGGCGAAGCGCCTGGCGACCGCCTGGGCGAGAAGCGCGGCGCGGCCCGTGGCGATCCACATGGCGCCCAGGCGCAGAACGGGGACCGGGCGTTGGTGCTCCATGATGTCTTGCGTGTCCTCTCGTTCGATTGCTCCGCCCAAGGCAGCGGCGCCGTATCAGACCCGGCAGGTCAGCCCGCCGTCGACGGCGAGGCACTGGCCGGTGATGTAGCCGGCCTCGTCGGAGGCGAGGAACGCCGCTGCCCGCGCGATATCCCAGCCGGTACCCATGCGGCCCATCGGACACTGCTGCGCGCGCTCGGCGGCCATCTTCTCCGCGGAACCGTGCTGGCCGCTGATGTTGCGGTAGATGTGCGGCGTGTCCATCAGGCCGGGCATGATCGCATTGGCCCGGATTCCGCGGGCCGCGTACTCGAGGGCGATCGCGACAGTCAACTGGTTGACCGCGGCCTTGCTCGCGTAATAGGCCGGGTAGGGATAGCCGGTGTAGCGGATAGCAGCCACCGACGAGATGTTGACGATGGCGCCGCGCCCATTGCGCACCATCGCCGGCAGCACCGCGCGGCACGTCAACCAGACGCTCTTCAGGTTGACATCCATCGCGATCGCCCACTGTTCCTCGGTGAGCGTCTCGATCGTGCCCATCACGGGCAGTCCGACATTGTTGTGCAACACGTCGATGCGACCGTGCTCGTCGTCGACCTCGCTAACCAGCGCGGCGATCGCGTCGGCTTGCGTGACGTCGCAGCGGCGGGCCGATGCCGCATTGCCCGCGGCGACGATGATGTCGCGGGTCTGCCCGGCGGCCTCCTCGTCGATGTCGACGGCGATCACCGTCGCGCCCTCGCGCGCGAACTGGACCGCGGTCGCCTTGCCGTTACCCCAGCCCGGGCCGACCGAGCCGGCGCCGAAGACCAGCGCGACGCGCCCGGCCAGTCGCCCCTGGCGGTCGTTGGTGGATTGCTCGGTCATCGGTTCTCCTTGACGGTTATCGCCGGTCACCGCCCCCCGACCACGGCCGGCAGCCAGGTCGACAACGCCGGGATATAGGTGATCAGCCCCAGCACGACCAGCGCGCCGAGAAAGAACGGGACGGCCTCGCGATTGACCTCGCGCGCCGGGGCACGGGCGATCAGGCCGGCGAGCGACAGGCAGATCGCCACCGGCGGTGTGATCAGGCCGATCAGCAGGTTGACGCCGACGACGATCGAGAAGTGATAGGGATCGATGCCGAACTTGGCTGCCACCGGGTACAGCACCGGCGACAGCATCACCAGCGCCGGACCATTCTCCAGGAACGTGCCGACGAGGATCAGCAGTACGTTGACGATGAACAGGAACACCAGCGGATCGTGGGCGACCTGCAGCATTGCCGCCGCGATCCGCTCGGGCGCGTTCTCGTAGGCGAGCAACCAGGAGACGACCTGGGCAGCACCGAGGATGATCAGGATCGTCGCCGTCGTGCGCGCCGAGACGACCAGCGCATGCCAGACCTTGGCCGCCGTCAGCTCGCGATAGACGAAGAAGCCGACGAACAGTGCGTAGGCGACCGCGAACGCCGACGACTCGGTCACGTTGAAGACCCCGGCTCGAATCCCGACGACCAGCAGGACCGGCATCGCCAGCGCCCAGATCGCGGCCCGGAATGTATGCCAGATCTCCGCCGGCCCCTTCGGCACGTGGACCGGATAGTTGCGCCGCCGGCTGATGACCACGGCGACCACCAGCATCGCCAGGCTGTAGAGGATCCCGGGCACGACCGCCGCCAGGAACAGCTTCAGCGGTGACAGGTTGGTCAGGACGCTGATCAGGATGAACGTGATCGACGGCGGGATGATCGGACCGACGACGTTGGCAGCACCGGTCAGCGCGGCGGCGAAGCCACGGTCGTAGCCGGCGCGAATCATCGCCGGGATCAGCACCTTGCCCAGGGCGCCGGTATCGGCAACCGCCGAGCCGGAGATCCCGGACATGAACGTCGCCGAGGCGACGTTGCTCATCGCCAGACCGCCGCGAAAACGCCCGAACAGGGCGTTGCAGAAGTCGAGCAGCCGGACCGTCATCCCGCCGTGCGTCATCAGGTCACCGGCGAGCAGGAACAGCGGGATCGCCAACAGCAGCAGGCTGTCGATCCCGCCATAGACCTGTTGCGGGACGATCATCAGATCGATCCCGCCGAGCGTCAGGACCGAGATCGTCGCCGACAGCGCCAGCGCGAAGGCCACCGGCACGCCCAGCAGCAACAGCACGGTGAGCGAGCCAGCCAACGCGATCAGGTACATGCGCGGTTCACCAGTCGGCGGCCTTGGCGTGGCCCACTTCGCCGCTCGCGCGCGCCAGCACCAGCATCAACGCCAGCAGCACGGCACCGATCGCCAGCGAGGCGTACGGTATCGACATCGGGATCTCGAGCGCCGGCGATTCCTGGTCGTGGTTGAGCAGCGCGAAGCCGACCCCGGCCCAGGCGAGGACGCCGGCGGTGGCGAGGATGGCCAGGTCGCGCAGCCAGAGCGCGACCGCTTTCGGACCCGGTGGCAAGGCATCGACCAACGTGGTCACGGCAATGTGACCCCCCTCGCGCAGGCAGGAGGCCGTTCCCAGCATGGTCAGCCAGGCCATCGACATCCGCGCCACCTCCTCGCCCCAGGCGGGCGAGCGGCCGAGCACGTAGCGGCCGAACACCTGCCAGACGATGGTGATGGCGCAGATCGCGAGCAGCACGGCGATCGCATGGTCGAGCCAGCGCTCGATCCGTCGCGCCCAGCGCGCCGCCGGGTGTACCGACGTGTCTTCGGCCGCGACCGAATCCCCGGGCTCGAGCCCGGCGAGCGCGAGGACCTCGGCGCTCAGGTCGTCTGGCGGAACTTCGCGACCCACGGCACGAGATCCGGGAACTCCTTGCCGATCGGCTCGACCCGACGCGCCAGTTCGGCGCGATCGATGTCGTTGATCTTCATGCCGGCCGACTGCAGCTTGGTGCGCAACTGCCCCTCCATCCCGATCATCCGGTCGGTCGCAGCGAGCATGACCTTGTCGCCCTCTTCGCGCAGGAGCTTCTGCACGTCGCCGGGTAGCCGCTTGACCCGCGCGTCCGAGAGGATCCAGGTCATCGCCCCGATGATGTGCCGGGTGTCGATCGCGAATTTCTGGACCTCGTAGAACTTCAGCGAATCGACGATCTCGAGCGGATTCTCCTGCCCGTCGACGACGCCCTGCTGCATCGACGTGAACAGCTCGGCAACGCCCATCGGTACCGGGCTCGCTCCAAGCAGTTCCCAGGTCATCCGGTACATCTTCAACGGCGGCGTGCGCAGCTTCAGTCCCTTGATGTCATCGGGCTTGCTGACCGGTTTGTTGGTCGTCAGCCAGCGGGCGCCACGATAGCCGGCGCCGATCAGCCGGAACGAAGTCTTCTTCGCGATCTCCTCGAAGAATTCGGCACCGGCCGAGCCGTAATAGACCTTCTTGAAGTGCTCGACGTCGCGCAGCAGGTATGGGAAGGCCTCTACGCCAGGCAGAATGTTGTAGCGGTCGAGCGTGCCGATCGACTGCAGCACGATGTCGTTGGTGCCGATCTTCAGGCCCTCGATCGACTGCGGCCAGTCTCCTGTCGCTCCGCTGTGAGCGATCTGGATCCGCACCTGCCCGTTCGAGCGTGATTCGACGGCCTTGGCGTAGGCCTCGGCGGTCTCGGTCCAGATATTGCCGGGCGGGTAGATGTGCGCCATCTTCAACACCAGCGCACTCTGGGCCGCGAGCGGGCGGGCGAGCGGGATCGAAACCATCGCGGCCGCACCCGCGACCACGGTCCTGCGCATCGGCTTCATCGTGCTGTCTCCACTGGAATCGTTGCCGTTGCGGCCGGTCCCACCGGTCGGCCTCGCCGGATGTTACGCCGGCGCCTGCAGTTCGGGGTCGTCCGCGACCGGCCGACGGGGGTCGGTCGGCTGAACATCGGCTACTTCAGCAGTTCAGGGGAGAACCACGCCGGCAGGCCGATCGCAATCTGCGGAAAGACGATCATCGCCGCCAACACGAGCAGCATCGGCACCAGCATGATCATCGTGTCGCGCAGAACATCGACGATCCGCACCTTGGCCACGGCGCAGGCGATCATCAGGCACAGACCATAGGGTGGCGTGACAAGACCGAACGCCAGCGACACGATGCCGATCATGGCGAAGTGGACCGGATCGAGCCCCGCAGTGCGCGCCACCGGATCGAGGATGCTGCCGACGATGATGATCGCCGGGATCGCGTCGAGAAAGCAGCCGACCACGAGGAACACGCCGGCGATGAAGAACCCGGTGGTCATCGGACCCATCCCCCACGCCTGGACGCCGGCGAGGATCGCCTGGGGAATCTGGTAATAGGCCATGGTCCAGCCGAAAGCGCTTGCCGTCCCGACGCAGAACAGGGCCACGCCCGTGAGTCTTGCCGTGTCGAGGAACGCCTCGTAGACCGCGTTCGCCGACATCTCGCGGTAGACGAACAGTGACAGCACAGCCGCGTAGAGCACCGCGATGCAGGCCGATTCGGTCGGCGTGAACCAGCCGAACACCTTGCCGCCGATGATGATCGCCGGCGTCAGCAGCGCCGGTATCGAGACTCCGAGCGCGCGGATGACCTCGCCCGTCGATGCCCGTGGATAGGTCGGGTAGCCGCGGCGCACGGCATAGGCATGGACAGTGGCCATCTGGGCCAATCCGATCAGCAGCCCCGGGACGATACCGGCGAGGAACAACGCGCCGATCGACACCGACAGGATCCCGCCCCAGACGATCATCAGGATCGACGGCGGGATGATCACCGCCATGACCGCCGAAACCGCCGTGATCGCCACCGAGAACGACAGGTCGTAGCCTTCCTTGACCTGCGCCGGGATGAACACCTTCGACTGGCTCGCGGCGTCGGCCGTCGACGACCCCGAGATGCCGGCGAAGAACAGCGACAGCACGACGTTGATCTGGGCCAGGCCACCGGGGAAATGGCCGACCAGCGACCGCGACAGTCGCATCAGCCGGTCGGTGATGCCGCCGGCGTTCATCAGGTTGGCCGTCAGCAGGAAGAACGGCACGGCCAGCAGGATGAACGAGTTGTAGGCGTTGAATGTCTCCTGCACCAGGTTCATCGTTCCCAGGTGCGGCTCGATCACGAAGATCGGCAGGCAGGCCAGCGCCAGCGCGAATGCGACCGGCACCCGCAGGAACATCAGCAGGAAGAAGATGCCGAACAGGATCAGCGCGCCATGCACCGGGCTGAGAACGCTTGCGCCCACGTCGGATCAATCCTTTAGTGTCCTGTCCCGCAAGTAACTGGCATCGAGCCGGGCCGCAAGGGGGCTGGACGCATGGCGCGCCTGCGGGTCGATATCAAGGCATATCGACCCGCAGGTGCAACGCCGCGCATGCCCCTTTTCGGCCCGCCCCACAGGGGTTCGACCAGATGGCGCCCTCGACCGGCGTGCGGAACGGGTCGATATCGCTTGA
>JBEVJQ010000254.1:0-3090 GCA_040510055.1 Burkholderiaceae bacterium
CCACGGCCTCGGCAGGGTTGCCGACCACTGCGCTGATGGCCGATCCGACCCGACTCAACCTCGCCGAGCTGGCCACGCGGATCGCGACGCCGGTGTCGATGCTCGTGGTGGCGCTGCTCGCGATCCCTCTCGCCTTCGTGAACCCCCGGATCGGCAGTTCGCTGAACCTCGTGATCGGCGTCCTCATCTACTTCACCTACACCAACCTCAACGGCCTGGTGAAGGCCTGGATCCAGCAGGGGCGGGTGCCGTTCTCGATCGGCGTCTGGATCACGCACGTCGTCGTCCTGCTGATCGCGATCCACCTGTTCCGGCGCCGGATGTCGCTGCCGCGGCTGTCCCTCGGCCGCCTGCTCGCCTGGCTGGTCGGCCGCCGCCGGCCGAACGCGGCCGGGAGCGCCTGAGTGCGGCTGATCGGCGGCTACCTGATCCGCGAAATCGCGCTGGGCATCTCGATGGTGCTGGTCGGCTTCCTCGGGCTGTTCGCGTTCTTCGACCTGGTCCGCGAACTCGACGACGTCGGCAAGGCCGGCTACAAGATCCAGCACGCGATCGCCTACGTCGCGCTGGGGCTCCCGAGCCACGTCTACGAGCTGATGCCGGTGGCGGCGCTGATCGGCTGCATCTATGCGCTGGCGCAGTTCGCTTCCAGTTCCGAGTTCACGGCGATGCGGGCCGCCGGGATGAGCCGGGCGATGGCGCTGCGCAGCGTCATCGGGGTCGGGATCGTCCTGGCCCTGCTCACCGCGATGGCCGGCGAATGGGTGGCTCCCGTCGCCCAGCAGCTCGGCGCGAGCCTGAGGCTGTCGACGCTGGCGAAGGCACCCGGGGGCTCTTTCCGTTCCGGCCTCTGGATCAAGGACAGCCGGGTCGATCCGGTCCGGCAGACGCGCGTGAACCGCTTCATCAACATCGGCCGGATGCGGCCCGACGGCGTCGTCGAACGCCTCGAGATCTACGAGTTCGACGAACAGTTCCGGCTCGAGACGCTGCTGCGCGCGCGCAGCGCCGAGTTCCGGTCCGCCGGCATCGACCGGCAAGGGCCGGTCGAGACGGCCCGGGCCGCCGGGGCGTCCGGCGCGTCCGCGTCGTCCGGCCCGGCGACGGCGTCGGCTCCCCCGGAGACGCCGTCCGCGGGCGGGTCGCACTGGATGCTGAAGGACGTCGAGCGGACCGTCTTCACGCTGGCGCCGGCCGAGAGGGGCGGGGAAACCCTGCGTGCCCGCTATTCGACCGACCCGTTCATGCGCTGGGAGTCCGAGCTCAATCCGGAGCTGCTCGCCGTGCTGACGCTCGACCCCGACCGGATGTCGGCGTTCGCGCTGTGGCGCTACGTCCAGCACCTGAAGGCCAACGGCCAGAACGCCAACCGCTACGAGGTGGCGCTCTGGAAGAAGGTGATCTATCCGGTCGCCATCGTCATCATGCTGATGCTGGCGCTGCCCTTCGGCTACATCCAGGCCCGGGCGGGCAGCGTGGGGCTCAAGCTCTTCACCGGGATCATGATCGGCGTGGCCTTCTACTTCTTCAACGGGCTGATGTCGAATCTCGGCCTGCTGAACACCTGGCCGCCCTGGGTGGCTGTCAGCGTTCCGTCGGCCGTTGCCTTCGGCCTGGCGCTCATCATGCTGACCCGCGTCGGTCGCGCCACCTGACGCTCTCGCAGATCACCGCGGGCGTCAGCCATCGGCGGCGTCCGGACGTTGACGGAGACCGTACAATCGCGCCCGTTTCGCCGCCCCCGCGTCGACGCGGGGCGTGCCGACGCCAAAGGAGAGTTCCATGACGATGACCGTTTCGCGGTTCGTTCGCCATCTCGCCACCGCCGCCGCGGCGCTGGGCGTGACGACCGTCATGGCCGCGCTGTTCGGCCTGATCGCGCTGCGCGCCACGGGCCTGTCCTTCCTGATGATCACGCTGGCCTTCGGCCAGATCCTGTGGGGCATTGCCTACCGCTGGGCCAGCGTGACCGGCGGCGACAACGGCCTGTCCGGCCTGACCCGTCCGGCGCTGTTCGGGCTCGACACCGGCAGCGCAACGGTCTTCTATTACTTCGCGCTCGCGGTCTTCCTCGCCGTCTGGGGTCTCATCGCGGTCTGGGTGCGCTCGCCCTTCGGCGCCAGCATACGCGGCACCCGCGACCAGCCGCGCCGCATGAGCGCGCTGGGCTACAACGTCTGGCTGATACGCTGGATCACCTTCATCGTCAGCGGCTTCTTCGGCGCCGTGGCGGGGCTCATGTATGTCTACTACCACCAGTTCATCAGCCCGCACAGCCTGTCGCTGGCAAACTCGGCCGAGATGCTGCTGATGGTCATTGCCGGCGGGCCCGGCACGCTGGCCGGCCCGGTCATCGGCGCAGCGCTGGTGGTGGTCCTCAAGAACGTGGCCAGCGCCTACATCGACCGCTGGATCATGCTGCTCGGCTTCGTGTTCATCTTCATCGTCATGTTCGTGCCGGGCGGCATAGTGCCTGGCGTGCGGCGCGCAATGCTGCGCTTTCAGAAGCGGCCGGCGCCCGTCGCGCCGGTGACGCAGACGCAGCGCGGCCTGAAGGAGGCGCAATGAGCAATGTCCTGCAGATTTCAGGCCTGACCAAATCCTTCGGCGGGCTGCGCGTCACCCGCACGGTGGACCTGGCGGTCAAGCGCGGCGAACGCCACCTGCTGATCGGCCCGAACGGCGCCGGCAAGACCACGCTGTTCAATCTCATCGCGGGCGACCTGCGCGCCGATTCCGGCAGCATCTCGCTGCTGGGCCGGGACGTGACCGGCCTCAATACCCACCAGCGCGCGCAGCACGGCCTGGCGCGCACCTATCAGATCCTGACGCTGTTCGGGCGCGACACGCTGCTGCACAACGTGATGCTCTCCCTCCTGGGCAAGTCCGCGCTGCGCTGGAAGTCCTGGGGCAGCTTCGGCAGCCAGGCCGACATGCGCGAGCGCGCCGTGCAGGCGCTGGACGCAGTGGGACTGGGGCAGAAGGTCGACCTGCAGCTCGAGCAGACTTCGTACGGCGAAAAGCGGCGGCTGGAAATCGCGATGGCGCTGGCGCAGCAGCCGGAAGTGCTGCTGCTCGACGAGCCGCTGG
>JBEVJQ010000255.1:0-14462 GCA_040510055.1 Burkholderiaceae bacterium
GCGCTGGCCCCAGCCGATGCCCGTCCGCATGACGAGCACGGCGGCGAGGCGGGCGGGACCGTGCTGCTGTCGATGACGGCCAGAGACGGCATCCTGTTCGAGTATTTCGACGAAGACTGGAGCAACGCCTGGACGGTGTCGATCGAGCAGTACGTCGACAGCTGGAACCACGGCACCGTCTACGGCGCGAACCCCTCCGGCGCGGCGGCGGCGCGCTGAGGGCACCGAAGGAATTTCCGAGACTCCAAGGGAACCGGATGTCGAATCGCCTTCCGTCGCGGTCGCCGCGGACCCCGGTCCCGATGCCGATCGCGGCCGTGGCCCTCGCTGCGGCGCTGTTCGCCGGCGCGGCCGCGGCCCAGGCACCGGCCGCAGCACCGCCATCGGCGCCCCCGTCGGCACCGCCCGCAGCACCGCCATCGGCGCCGCCCGCAAGCACGCGGCCGCTGCACCTGATCATCCCGTTCGCGCCCGGCGGCGCGCAGGACGTGATCGGCCGCTACCTCGGAGAACGGCTCGCGGCCCGCAGCGGGATCACGGTGGTCGCGGAGAACAAGGCCGGCGCCGGCGGGTTGATCGCGGCGGAGACCGTGGGCCGCGCCGCGCCCGATGGCAACACCCTTCTGCTGGCGACCGGCGGGGCGATCTCGATCGCGCCCCACCTGAAAAAGCTGCCGTACGACCCGATCAAGGACTTCGCACCCGTCGCGCTGATCGGCGACACGCCGATGACGCTCGCCGTCCGTGCACAGAGCCCCTACCAGACGGTGGCCGACGTGCTGTCCGACGCCAAGGCCCGGCCAGGCGAAGTGACGTTCGCGTCGACCGGTAGCGGGACGGTTTCGCATCTGACCGGCGAACTGCTCGCCCAGGCCGCCGGCATCAAGCTCGTCCACGTGCCGTACCGCGGCGCCTCGCCGGCGCTGACCGACCTGCTGGGCGGGCAAGTGGCACTGATGGTCACGAGCGTCGCGTCGATCGATCCGATGGTCAACGACGGCAAGGCGCGGGTGCTCGCGACCTTCACGCCCCAGCGAATCCCGGGGATGAAGGCGCCGACGATGACGGAGGCGTCGCGACTCGACGGCATGTCGGTACCGGTCTGGGTCGGCTTGCTCGCGCCCGCCGCCACGCCGGCTGCCGTCGTCGCGCGCCTTGCAGCCGATTTCGAGGCGATCTGCCGGCTGCCGCAGACCCTGAAGCGGTTCGAGGACCTCGGCGCGACAGCGACTTGCGGCGACCCCGCAGCGCTCGGAACCGTCGTGCGCGAGGACCTCGAGCGCTGGGGTCGGGTGATCCGGCAGGGCGGGATCAAGGGCGAATGACCGGGGTCGAGTTGGGAAGCTCGTGAGTGCCACGGCGGCCACCGGATCGCGGCGGGTCGGGATCGTCGGCACCGGCGGCATCGGCCTGGCAATGGCCGCGTGGTGCGGCAATCGCGGCTGGCCGGTCGCGGTCTGGTCACCGCGCGGGGGCAGCGCCGGCGCGCTCCGCGACGGGCCGCTGCGCGCAACCGGGGTTCTCGAAGCCAGCGTCCCGGTCACGGTGGTCGATACCGCAGCCGCCCTGGTCGCGGGGTCGGACATCGTCGTCATCGCCGTTCCGGCCAACGGACACCGGACCGTCATCGACGCCCTGGTCCCGCACCTGCAGGCGGGACAAGGCGTGTTCGTCAGCGCGACCAGTTCCCTGTCGGCGCTCTATCTGTTCGAGTTGGCGCGCAGCCGAGGTCGCGAGGTCGAGGTCGCGGCCAGCGGGACGACCGTTCTCACCGCGCGGCGCACCGGACCGGCCGAGGTCCGGGTCCTGACGCGGCGCGCGAGCCTCGGGCTGTCGATCCTGGGCGGCAAGAAGGCCGGACAAAGGCAGGCGGGTGGCGCCGCGCTCGGAATCGGCGCCGCCTCGGCAAGCGATGCCGGCGCGCGGCGCCGCGGTTGCCGCGCGGCACTCGTCGACCTTTTCGGCGACGTGTTCCGACCCGACGCCAACCTGCTCGCGAGCACGCTGGCCAACACCAACCCGATCGCGCATGCGCCGCTTGCCCTGTTCAACTGGACCCGGATCGAACGCGGCGAGGACTGGCCGCAGTATCACTACCTGACGCCGCGGGTCGCGGAGGTGATCGAGCGGCTCGACGTCGAACGCCAGGCGTTGGCAGCCGCCTTCGGCCTCGCCGTGCCCGGACTGGCCCGGCACCTGGCGCAATCGTTCGGTGTCCCGGAAGCGCCGCTGGCCGAGATGGCCGCGGAACTGCATCGTCGTCGCGGCGGCCCCCCGGGCCCGGTCGAAACCGACACTCGCTATCTGTCCGAAGACGTCCCGTTCGGGCTCGCATTCCTGCTGGCGCTGGGGCGCCTCGGCGCCGTGGCGTTGCCGGCCACTGAAGCCGTCGTCGCCGCGGCCGACCTGATCACAGGACGAAATGCCCAGGGCGATAACGACCTCATCCCGGCGCTCGGCATCGAGCGCGAGACGCCGGGTGGGCTACTCTTGCGGGTGGGCGTGGCGGGCTGACGGGAACCGGAATTGCTGTACCGTTGGCCCTCGCGATTCGAATTGCCTCATCATATCGCGGTTGCGCATTGCGCCGCGCCGGCAGCCCGATCTGCGACACGCAACCGTCTGCTTCGCCCCTCGATCTGCTGACCTCGTAAGGAAGCCTCCATCATGAGGATCGCCCAAGTCGCCCCGCTGTTCGAGACCGTTCCGCCCACTGCGTACGGCGGGACCGAGCGCGTCGTTTCCTACCTCACCGAGACGCTGGTCGAGATGGGGCACGAAGTGACCCTTTTCGCCAGCGGCGACTCCCAGACCGCTGCGCAGCTCGTTCCGGTCGTCGAGAGCAGCCTGAGGCTCGACCCCAGAGGGCCGGACTGGCTGATATGGCACACCGTCATGCTCGACCAGGTATTCGCGCAGGCACCGGACTTCGACGTGGTGCACTTTCACGTCGACTGCCTGCACTATCCGCTGGTGCGCCAGTGCCCGACGCCCTGCCTGACGACGCTCCACGGTCGACTCGACCTGCCGGACCTCGCTCCCCTGCACCGGCACTTTCGTGAGCAGGGGCTGGTGTCGATCTCCAACAGTCAGCGCCGGCCACTGGCGGAAAGCCGGTGGCTGGCAACGGTCCATCATGGGCTACCGCCGGACCTGTACCGATTTCATCCCGAACCGAGCGACTACTTCGCCTTTGTCGGACGCATATCGCCGGAAAAGCGGGTCGATCGCGCGATCCGGATCGCCCAGGCCGCGGGCGTGAAGCTGCGTATCGCGGCCAAGGTCGATCGTGCCGACCAGCAGTACTTCGAGCGCGAGATCGCCCCGCTGCTCGACCATCCGCTGGTCGATTTCGTCGGAGAAATCGGCGAGTCCCAAAAGGGCGAGTTCATCGGCAATGCCCGCGCCCTGCTCTTTCCGATCGACTGGCCGGAGCCGTTCGGCCTGGTGATGATCGAGGCACTGGCCTGTGGAACCCCGGTGATCGCCTGGCGCTGCGGCTCGGTACCGGAGGTCATCGACCACGGCATCAGCGGCTTCATCGTCGACGACATCGACGGGGCCATCGATGCGGCCCGGCGCGTCGATGCACTGGATCGACGCGTCTGCCGCGATGTCTTCGAACAACGGTTCACGGCTCATCAGATGGCAAGCCGCTACGTGGAGGTCTATGCTGCGCTGAGCGCGGCACGAGGCCCGAAACGCGCGGCCGATGATGCGCAGGCTCAGCTTTCTGGCTAAGCCCTTCCGCGGGCCCGGCATTCGGGCCAAGCAAGCTTTAAGTCGTAGATGCCCTTGAGAATGGACAAACATCAACCCATCCAGATCGAGGGCCGCTGGTACGTCCTCGCAACCAGCGGACGAACCGAGGAACAGCCCCAGGCATTGAAGCGCGACGACATGTTCGCCCTGTTCGATCGCTTCGGCGACATCGCGCCCTGGGCAGGCGGCGAACAGGGGTTGTTCGTCAACGACACCCGGTTCCTGTCCCGGCTCGAGTTGCTGATCGAGGGGTCCCGCCCGCTGCATCTCAATACGGTGGTCCGGGACAACGGCAGCGTCCTCGCAGTCGAGTTGATGAATCCGGACTTGCAGCGCGGCAACCACATCGCCGTCCAGCGGGGCACGATTCACCTCCTGCGGCGCAAGCTGCTGTGGCAGGGGGCCTGCTTCGAACAACTGGAGATCACCAACTTCGGGTCGGAGGTCGTCCAGTTCGAACTCGCCCTGCTGCTGGAATCGGACTTCGCGGACGTGTTCGAACTGCGCGGCATGCAGCGCGAGCAGCGCGGCAAGTCGCTGCCTGCGGGCATCAGGGACGGTGAGCTGGCCCTCGGCTACAAGGGGCTCGACGGCTGCCAGCGTCGAACCGTGATCCGCTTCGACTCGCCGCTGGCGCGGGTGGACAAGGACGGCGCGCGGTTCAAGCTGCGCCTCGAGTCGAATCAACGGACCCGTCTCGAGTGGCAGATCGCCTGCGAACAGCAGCCGCAGCCGGCGCCGGAGCGAGCGCCGCAACCGATGTCGTACGGGTATGCGCTCGAAGGCCACTTGACCTCGATGGCCCGGACCGCCGGCCAACGTTGCCGGTTGCGCAGCTCCAATCCGCTGATGGACCGCTGGTTGCAGCGCTCGGTGTCGGACCTCGACATGCTGACCACGGAGCTGCCTACCGGGCCTTATCCGTTCGCCGGGGTACCCTGGTTCTGCACGACCTTCGGTCGCGATGGGCTGCTCACGGCCTTTCAGTGCCTGTGGCTTCGGCCCGAACTCGCGCGCGGGACGCTGGCGTTCCTGGCCGCGACGCAGGCCAAGGGCGTCGACCCCTCGACCGATGCCGAGCCCGGCAAGATCCTGCACGAAGCCCGGACCGGTGAAATGGCAGCCACGAAAGAGGTGCCGTTCGCCCGTTACTACGGGTCGGTCGATTCGACGCCGCTGTTCGTCATGCTGGCCGCCGCCTACTGGAGCCGCACCGGCGATCTGGAATTCGCCCGATCGCTGTGGCCGAACATCCAGGCGGGGTTGCAGTGGCTCGACCGCTACGGCGACACCGACGGCGACGGCTTCGTCACCTACCAGCGCGCCAGTGACGACGGTCTGATCCAGCAGGGTTGGAAGGATTCACACGACTCGGTGTTCCACGCCGACGGCTCGGACGTTGCCGCGCCTACCGCCCTGTGCGAAGTGCAGGGCTACGCCTATGCGGCCAAGATCGGCGCTGCCGACATCGCCGAGGCACTCGGCGAAACCGCGGCTGCAGACCAATGGCGCCGGCAGGCCGAAAACCTCAAGCACAACTTCCAGCAGAAGTTCTGGTGCGAAGACCTCGGCATGTATGCGCTGGCCCTCGACGGCAAGAAGCGCCCTTGCCGGGTCGCTTCGTCGAACCCGGGACACGCCCTATGGTGCGGGATTGCCTCACCCGAGCACGCGCGTCGAATCGCCGAACGGATGATGGATCCGGACATGTTCTCCGGCTGGGGCGTGCGGACGCTGGGCGAAGGCCAGAGCCGCTACAACCCCATGTCGTACCACAACGGCTCGATCTGGCCGCACGACAACGCCATCGTCTGCGAAGGGCTGGCGCGTTACGGGCAAATGGATGCGGCGCTGGCGATCTTCTCGGCGGCGTTCGATTGCTCGCTGCACTTCGATGGCGGGCGATTGCCGGAGTTGTTCAGCGGCTTTCCGCGGCGCAGCGGCGAGGGGCCTACTCGGTATCCGGTGGCGTGCTCGCCGCAGGCGTGGGCAAGTGCGGAGATCTTCGGGATGCTGGCCGGGTGCCTGGGGCTCGTGGCCGATGCGCGCAATGGCTGTGTCCGGTTGCACTCGCCGCGGTTGCCGGCGTTCATCGACTGGCTGCAGATCGATGACCTGGACATCGGTGGGCATCGAGTGGACCTGTTGCTGAAGCGATATCAGCACAATGCCGGCGTCGAGGTCACGCGACGCGAAGGCGAGGTGCAGGTGTTCCTGATCGCCTAGCGTCCTTCCCGTTGCGGCCCCCTCTCGATGCCACTACTCGTGGGACAGGGCACAGCAGTCAGCCGTGCGCCGTATAGACCGGCGCCGGCTGCGTGAAGTACGCGTGCAGGATCTGGTAGACCATCAGATAGTTCTTCTGCTGGAAGCTCGCGTGCGAGATCCCGTTCATCACGGTGAACTGCTTGTCCGGATGCGGTAGCCGCTTGAAGAACGCAAGCAGGTCGTCGATACCGGCGATGCCGTCGAACTGCCCGCGCAGGACCAGAGTCGGAACGGTGATCTTCTCGGGGTCGACCAGCGGCAGCCGCGAGCACATGTCGATGTAGGTCCCGTTGGGCATCGAGTCGTCGAGCGCGAGGATTGCGTCGGCAAACGCGTCGACGGTGGCCCGATCGGCGCACTCCGGGTGGTCGCGCTCGAAGATGCCGTAGACGAACGCGCGGTCGATCGGGCGGCGTTTGTTCGCGATGAATTCCGGCAACTTCTTGCGGCGCTGTTCGAGCGTCGGCGCGCCCTCCCCGGTCCAGACGAAGGCATCGAGCGCGAGCCGGGCAACGCGCTCGGGATGGCGCTGGGCAAACAGCGCCGCGCGCAGTGCGCCGGAACTGATGCCGTAGGTGAGAAAGCTCCGGACCCCGCGCTTGGCGCTGATGTAGTCGGTGGCCGCGCCCAGGTCGTCGGCGCCGTTGGCGATGTCGCAATAGATGTCGCGCGCCTTGCCACTGCGTCCATAGCCCTCCATGTCAACGCACCAGCAGACGAACCCGCGCTCTGCGAACCAGTCCATCACGCTCGCATGCGGTCGCCCCGGCACCTTCAGGTCGAAGGTCGGCGTCGACGCCATCGACGAACCATGGACGAACAGCACGGCCGGCTTGCCGTCGGGCGAGTCGACGAACTTCTCCCAGAGGAACAACGGCACGTCGCCGTCGGCGGTGCGCTTCTTCGTCCAGTGCTCCTGGCCGGTTACTGCGGTCATCATCGGTCCTCGTCGTTCTCGTCGTTCTCGTCTTTCCGGCGTTCCGTCGTTCCGCGCTCTCGTGGCCCTGCGCTCTCGTCGTTCTGCGCCCTCGTCGTTCTGCCGCTCTCGTCGTTCCGTCTCTCGTTGTCGTCGCTGTCGTTCCAGTGCCGTTCAGTCGACGCGCGCGCCCGTCTCCTTGACGACGCGCGCCCAGCGGTCGCGCTCCGCGCGGAAGTAGGCACCGAATTCGGCCGGCGTCGACCCCACGACCTCGATTCCGGCGTCCTCGAAATGCGCCTTGACCTCCGGCGTGGCCAGCGCCGCCTTCAACTCGCGGTGGAGCCGCTCGACGATCGGCCCGGGTGTTCCCTTCGGCGCCAGCAGTCCGAGCCAGACATAGGCCGAGTAGCCGGCGAGCCCCGACTCCGCCAACGTCGGGACTTCGGGCAGCTGCGGCGATCGCGTCGCACCGGTGGTCGCCAGCGGACGCAGCTTCCCGGACCGGATGTGCGCCATCATCCCGGCCGTACCTGGGATCGACATCGGTACCGTGCCGGCCAGCAGGTCCGTCGTCGCCTGCCCGCTGCCGCGATATGGCAGGTGAACCATCGTCAGGTCGGCCATCCGGGCGAACATCGCCATGAACAGGTGCTGGCCGCTGCCGTTGCCCGAGCTGGCGTAGTTGACCTGCCCGGGTCGCTCCCTGACGTAGGCAATCAACTCGGCGACGTCGCGGGCCGGGAACGACGGGTGGACGACCAGTACGCCCGGCTCGCGCCCGAGCAGCGAGATCGGGACGAAGTCCTCGACGGGATTGAAGTTGAGCTTGCTGTAGAGCGACGCCGCGATCGCGTTGGTCTGCGATGCCAGCAGCAGCGTATAGCCATCGGGTGGCGCGTAGGCCGCGACCGCGCGGCCGAGCGTGGCGCCGGCGCCGGGCCGGTTCTCGACCACCACGGACTGGCCCAGCCGCCGACCGAGCTCCTGGGCGATCACCCGGGTCGGCCCGTCGACGGCGCCGCCGGGCGAGAACGGGACGATGATCCGTACCGTCCGGCTCGGATACTCCTGGGCCACGGCGATGCCGTTGCAGAGGCCGGCGCCGATGCTGGCCGCGGCGGCGGCCGTGACCAGCGCGCAGGCGCGGGCGACGAGACGTCGTCGATCGCTGAGACGTCGTCGATCGATGAACCGGCGTCGATTCATGGCGGTGTCCTGTTCGGACGCGGCGAGCGTCGCGTGACCTCGGGTTCGGCGACCGAGAGGTTAGCATCCGATCTCGCTTCCGGCGAGAGAGCACGAGTGCGAGTACGAGTCCGAGTAAGCCGATGACGACAATCGCGCGCGACACCTTCGCGACGCTCGCCGACCGCGTCTGCCAGCCGGCTCCGGGGGCCGGACCCGACGCCCGGGTGCTGCTGTACCTCGAGTCCGAGAGTTCGACCTTTCTTCGATTCAATGGCTCGCGATTGCGCCAGCTGACGCTGGTCGAGCAGTGCACGGCCAACCTGTCGGTCGTGGCCGGCGGGCGCCGGCTGGCGGCGAGCCTGTCGCTGGCCATGACCGATGGCGGCCCGGCGATCGAGGCCGAAGCGCAGCGTCTCTGCGCCCGACGCGATGCGCTGTTCGGCGAACTGGCACAGGCGCCGCCTGACCCGCACCTGCTGCTGCCCGACACGCGCGTCGACACCGTGCGCGACGAGCCGAGCGACCTGCCTCCTGCCGAGGCCCTGGTCGCGGTGATCACCGCTGCGGCGGCCGATCGTCGCCAGCCCGATGGCCAGCCGCTCGATCTCGTCGGCTTTTACGCCGGCGGGCCCTGCATCCGCGCGTTCGCGGACAGCCGCGGCCAACGCAACTGGCATCGTGTCGACACCTTCCTGTTCGAATGGTCGCTCTACAGCAGCGCCGATCCTGCGGTCCGCGACAAGGCGGTCAAGGCGCGCTATGCCGGCCGGCACTGGGACGACGCCGAGTTCGGCCGCCGGCTCGACGCATCGGTCGCGTTGCTCGAACCGCTGGCGATGCCCGACCGGTCGATCGCGCCCGGGCGCTACCGGGCGCTGCTGATGCCCGAGGCCGTCGCCGAGCTGCTCGGAATGATGGCGTGGGGCGGGTTCGGCCTCAAGGAGCGTCGTACCGGAACCAGTCCGTTGTCGGCGTTCGCCAGCGGCGCATCGCAGTTCGCTAACGCCGTGACGCTTTCCGAGGCCCCGTCCGCGGGGCTTGCGCCGCGCTTCACCGCCGATGGCTTCGTCCTCGCCGACACCGTATCGCTGATCGACCGCGGCCAGTTGCCGACCGTCACGGCCGCGCGGAGCACGGCCCTGGCCGCAGGTGCCCTGGTCGGCCCGCGCTCGGCCGCGGAATTCGGCGTCGAGCCGAACAGCGGCGACGACGAGATACCGGTCTCGCTGGCGCTCGCTTGCGGCCACCTGCCAATGGCGCGAGCATTGACCGCGCTCGGCGAAGGCATCCTGATCGGCAACCTCTGGTACCTGAACTTCTCCGATCGTAATCGCGGTCGTATCACCGGGATGACGCGATTCGCCTCGTTTCGCGTCGACGGCGGGCGGATCGTCGCACCGATTGGTGTGATGCGTTTCGACGATGCCCTGTTCGAGTTGTTCGGATCGCGCTGCGAGGCACTGACCGACGTGGCCGAGTTCCTGCCGAGCGCCCTCACCTGGGGTGCGCGCACGTTGTCGTCGACGACCTGTCCCGGCCTGCTCGTCGACGGGATGGACCTGACGCTCTGAGGACCGAAAATAGAGCGGCCGGTTGCACACATCCAGGCCTGTCACTGGCGGCGGAAGACCCGAGGAGACCAGCGTGATCGAACACCAGATCGACATCCCCACGGCCGACGGGGCGATGAACACCTTCGTGGCCCATCCCGACGAGGGCGGGCCGTTCCCGGTCGTGCTGTTCTACATGGACGCCCCAGGCAAGCGCGAGGAGTTGCACGACATGGCCCGCCGGATCGCCGCAGTCGGCTACTTCGTCGTGCTGCCGAACCTCTACTACCGCCGGTCGCGCGACTACTACCTCAAGGAGCGCACCGAGGCCGAGATGGCAGTGATGGGCGAGCACATGCGCTCGCTCGGCTACCGGACCACGGAGTGCGACACCACGGCGATGCTGCGCTACGTCGACGCCCAACCGCAGGCCGATGCCCGGCGGCTCGGCGCCGTCGGCTACTGCATGAGCGGGCCGTTCGTCGTCTGGGCCGCAGCCGCCAATCCCGAGCGCTTCCGCTGCATCGCGTCGATCTACGGTGCCAACATGGTCAACGAACATCCGACCTCGCCGCACCGGGTGGTGGCCCGGCTTCGTTGCGAGAGCTACTTCGCCTGCGCCGAGATCGACAAGTGGGCGAGCAAGGCCGACATCGCGGCGCTGGAGGCGGCGCTGAAGGATGCCGGCATCGCGTACCGGGTCGAGTGGTACCCGGGCGCCGAGCACGGCTTCGCGTTCCCGCAGCGCCATTGCTACGACAAGGCTTCGGCCGAGCGGCACTGGGTGCGGTTGTTCGACCTGTTCGAGCGGCGGCTGCGGCGCGCCGACGGCGAGGCGTCCGCGCAGCGGCCGGACGCTGCGCCGACGGGCCGATGATCGAGCCGGGCGCGGCGAGCGCACCGGCAATCGCCGGCAGCCCGATCGGGCGCCTCGCGCTCGGGATCCACGGCGGCTGCGGGACGCTCGAGCCAACGTTGCTGACCGAGGCCGAATGGGCCGAGGCGCGTGCACACCTCGCGCAGGCACTGCGCGCCGGCTGGGCCGTGC
Organism: Burkholderiaceae bacterium; assembly: GCA_040510055.1. Classification (GTDB taxonomy): domain Bacteria; phylum Pseudomonadota; class Gammaproteobacteria; order Burkholderiales; family Burkholderiaceae_E; genus Lautropia. Next base: position 10,736 of record JBEVJQ010000255.1, read on the forward strand.
TCGCCGGTGGCGGCCCGAGCGTCGATGCCGTCGAGGCCGCCGTCGTCGTGCTCGAGGACAGCCCTCATTTCAACGCCGGTCATGGCGCGGCGCTCAACACGGACGGAGCCCACGAACTCGACGCCTCGATCATGGACGGGGCGTCTCTCGCCGGCGGCGGCGTCTGCGCGGCACGCCGGATCCGCAACCCGATCCGGGCGGCGCGTGCCGTGATGGACGCCGGCGAGGCGGTCCTCGTCGCCGGCGAGGCGGCCGATGCCTTCGCCGCGGCCAGCGGTCTGGCGATCGTCGCCAACGACTACTTCACCACCGAACGCCGCGTCGCCGCGCTGGCCCGAATGAAGGCCCGCGCCGAGCGCGGCACCTTCGTGCCGGCCAGCGAGGGCGACAAGCACGGCACCGTCGGCGCCGTCGCACTCGATCGCCACGGCAATCTCGCGGCCGCGACATCGACCGGCGGCTTCAACAACAAGCCGGCCGGACGGGTCGGCGACAGCCCGGTACTTGGCGCCGGCACCTATGCCCGCAATGGCGTCTGCGCGGTCTCAGGGACCGGACAGGGCGAGATCTTCCTGCGCCGTGCCGTGGCCTTCGACCTGGTGGCACGGATGCTCTACGGCGGCCAGTCCCTCGAGGCGGCCAGTACGGCGCTGGTGTTCGAGACCCTGTCTGCCCACCGGATCGGCGCCGGCCTGATCGCCTGCGATGCCAGCGGCCGGATCGTGGCACCGTACAACACGCTCGGGATGTATCGCGGCTGGATCGCCGTCGCGCCCGGTGACGCTGCCGGAAATGCCGCCGCTCCCGATGCCGGCGCCGCCGTGCGCGGTGCGGCCCACGTCATCGTCGCCACTCACGCCGAGTGGCACGACATGGGGGATGCCGTCGTCGCCGCGTGAGCAGTTGCGACGACCCGGCGCTGTCGCTGCCACCGCCGCAGGCGGCCAGCAGCAACAAGGCAACGGCGGCGCATGAGGTCAGGCTCCCGAGTCGAAGTCGCTTCATCGCTCCTCCTCTGCGCTGGCTCCGAACACCGCGGTTCGATTGATCGGATTTAACGCCTACGGGATCGGCGGGGTCAATGGGCTCGATCAACGGCCGCGCAGTCGCGCACTGGCCAGTCGACCGGCACGCATCCCGCGCTCCATCGCCTCCTCGAAGATCGAATAGTGCGACAGGTCGCTGTGGGCGAACAGAAGGTCGCCCGTCGCCTCGCGCAGTCGCTCGAGGCCGGCGCTGCCGTGTGCGGCCGGTGTCGGGATCGCCATCGCGTGACCGTGGCGATGGATGGCTACCTCGCGGACCCGCGCGCCGATCTCCGGATGGGCGCGCGACAGGTCAGCGATGCAACGACCGGCGAGCGCATCGAACGACCGCGTCGCCAACCACGCCGGCGCGCCGGGGTCATCGCCGAGCGCCTGGTACCAGGTCAGCAACGCCGGTCCGTCGCGGCGATCGACCCGTTGCTGCCGGGCGTTGACGTAGCCGAGCGCGTCGCTGCCGTGGATCACGTTGTCCCAGGCGAGCTCGCCGCCCGACGGTCGCCAGCGCGCGTCGACGACGACGTTCGCCACCAGCCAGGCGGCGCTGCGCAGGCGGCGTGCGGCATCGGTGAGCCACGCCGATTCGGCACCCGGCGCCCGGACGATCGTCGCGGCGACATGCACGGGAGCGGCGCAGACGACGACGTCGGCCAGCCAGCGCCGCGATCGCGGTCGCGACCGATCGGAGAAATCGATGGCATCGACCTGCCATCGGCCGTCGCGGCCCGACCCCGATCGTTCGATCGTCGTGACCAGATGCCGCGCGGCGATCCGACCCGCGTGCGGGGCGGCCATCCGGTCAGCGAGCCAGCCATTGCCCTGCGGCCAGGTCAACATCGCCTCGCGTCCGTTCGGACCCGTGTCGGCACCTCGCGCGCCCGTCGCGACCGCTTCGGGCAGCGCAAAGCCATGACGGCTGGCGAAGTAATGAAGGCCGGCCCAGGCGCTGACGGTCGCGATGCCGGCGCCATAGTCGTCGCGACAGCAATAGTCGAGATACCAGCGCAGCCCGGGCGCGTCGAAGCCCTCGTCATCGAGCCAGCGCGCGAAGGTCAGCGCTTGCAGGACCGGATCGGGTCGGCCGGCGCGGGCCACCGGGATCGTGAACAGCGTGGTCTGCTGCAACGCCGCGAGCCGTTCGGCGAAGCGGCGGTACTGGTCGATCGTCGACCGCGGCTGCGCGACCAGCGGCAGCAGCCCATCCTGCCAGACGCCGTGGATCAGCAATCGCTCGTGCGGCGCCTGGATCAACATCCGCTCGTCGTAGTTGCCGCCGCCATCGCGGACGCCGAGGTCGGTGAGCAGGTCGATCACCTCGACTGCCGAAGGCCCCGGCAGCGGCAGGTAGTGCGCACCGGTCGCACAGGGCAGGCCTGCAACCCTGGTCCAGCGACTGTTGCCGCCTGGCCGGTCGCCGAGATCGAGCACGAGGTAGTCGTCGATCCCCGCGCGCCGCAGCGCGCGCGCCGCCGCCAGACCGGCGATGCCGGCGCCGACGACCAGGACCGCGACCGGTTCCGGTGTCGGCGCGGCAGGTGTCGGCACGGCAGGTGCCGGCGCGACGGGTGCAGGGCCGGCGGGTGCGGTGCCCATGTCGGGCATCGCGCGCAATCGATGGCCCAGCGCCATGTCGTCGTCGCGGATCGCACCCGGCGGCGTCGGGGCGGCCGGCGGTGCGGCCGATCGCCCGGACAGGGCAGCCGTCGCGGTCACCGCTCCGATCATCGCCTTGATGGCTGCTGCGGCGGTCGCGCCCGCCGAGCCGGTCACGAGGGCGCGCCGTCGCCCGCGGTCGATCGCCGGTTCTCGCTCGCGCTCCGCGTCGCCGCGCGGGCCCGCCTTCAATGGTCGGGTGCGCGACCCCACTCGGCCTCGTAGGTCTGCACCAGGACCTGGTTGTGCAGCCGGTTGACGTCCGCCGGGACGCGCGTGATGTCGGCCGGCAGTTCGAACAGCGTCGGCAGCAGTCGCCCGGTGAGGAACCGCAGCGGCTCCTTCGCGGCGAGCAGCCCCGAATCGATCCGCTCGGCCGCGGCCTCGAGCGGCAACGGACGCCGGCCGGCGGCGATGTAGCCCCAGACACCGAAGCTCGGCACCGTCGCGTGATACGGCCGGATCTGCCAGCCGGCCGACTCGAGCGTCTCGGCCACGGTCCAGTAGCTCTTGCGGGCATAGAGCGGCGACGTGGTCTGGACCACGACGAAGCCGCTCTCGGCCACGCGCGCGGCCAGCAGCGCGTAGAAAGTGGTGGTGTAGAGCTTGCCGAGTGCGTAGCTCGTCGGATCGGGCAAGTCGACGATCGCGATGTCGAACATCCGGTCGCTGCCCTCGAGCCAGGCGAAGGCGTCGTCGTGGATAAGTTCGGTCCGCGGATCGGTCAGCGCGCCGCGGTTCAGCGCCGTCAGCATCGGCCAGCGCGAGAACAGCGCGGTCACGCGTTCGTCGAGATCGACCAGCGTAACCCGCTCGACACCGGGATGTCGGAGCACTTCGCGGACCGCCAGGCCGTCGCCGCCACCCAGCACCAGCACGCGCCGCGGCGCCGGGTGGGCGGCGAGCACCGGGTGGACCAGCGCTTCGTGATAACGATGCTCGTCGCGCGACGAGAACTGCAGGTTGCGATTGAGGTAGAGGCGGATGTCGTCCTGGCTGCGCGTGACCACGATCCGCTGATACGGGCTCGA
>JBEVJQ010000256.1:0-6443 GCA_040510055.1 Burkholderiaceae bacterium
AAACTGAGCGCGAACGAACGAATCGAGTTGCAACGCCAGGCGAACGCGAGGAACGGTCGAGCGGACTCGGCGCGCCACGCGCGGCTGATCCTGTTGCTCGCCGAGGGCCTGACGTGGGCGCAGATCCGCGCCACGCTCGACTGCGCCGACAGCTACATCAGCTGTTGGAGCCGCCGCTTCGAGAAGGAACGGTTGGCGGGCCTGTGTTCGCGCCACAAGGGTCGGACCCGCTACAAGGTGACCGATCGCCTGGAGGCCAGGATCCTGGCCTGGACCACCGCTCGCAAGCCGGCCGACGGCTCGACGCAGTGGTCGAGCCGCAAGCTCGCGCGCGAACTCGGCGCTGATGTGTCGCACATGACCGTGACCCGGATCTGGGCCAAGCACGGGCTCAAGCCGCACCGACTCGAAGGCCGCATGTCCTCGAAAGGCCTCGACTTCGAAACCAGGGCGGCCGATGTGATCGGGCTCTACCTGAATTCGCCGCAGCACGCAGCGGTCTTCTGTATCGAAGCGAAGACCGCGATCCAGGCGCATGGCCGCAAGGATCCGCTGTTGCCTCTGTCGCCGGGCGGTGCCAAGCGGCGCGGCGTTCACTCCTACCGCCACGGGTCGCTGTCGCTATGTGCAGCCTTCGACACCCGGAGCGGAGAGGTTCCTGGTAAGACCGCTGCGCGCCATGCCTCGACTGAGTTCGTCGCCTTCCTGACCGACATCGCCGCTCCTCGGCCCAGGGGAAGAGAGATCCACGTCATCGCCGACAACCTTTCCGCGCACAAGACGAAAGCGTTGGCGCAGTTCATCGCCGACCACCCGAGTGTTCACCTGCATTTCACCCCCACCTGCTCGTCCTGGCTCGATCAGGTCGAATCGTGGTTCGCCAGGATCGAGCGCGATGTGCTCGCTCGCGGCGTCTTGACCTCGGTCGCCGATCTCAAACGAAAGCTCATGCGCTATATTCGTCGATACAGCAAGCAGGCCAAGCCGGTGCAGTGGAAGTTGCTCGACCCGCCGCGACCAATTACTCCCGATTCCACTGTTACGACTAGACCCGTGTCCCGTTCCGTAGCCGATCGAAATCGAGCAAGCCGTTGATGCCCTCCGGCACGTCTCCGGCGAACCGCGGCTCGGAGCCACCTCGATCGATAGCGCGCGCCGCGGCGTGGGTCACGGGATGGCTCGCGCTGATGACGTTGATCGCGGTCGCCGGCCGCGAGGCGAGCCGGCAGCTCGACGTGTTCCAGATCATGCTGCTGCGCTCGCTGATCGGAATGCTGATGCTCTACCCGCTTCTCCGCGCCAACGGTGGCCTGGGGGCGGTGCGCACGACGCGCTGGCGCGGCCATCTCGGTCGCAACGTCGTCCACTACGGCGCGCAGTACGCCTGGTTCCTTGCGCTGACCCTGATCCCGCTGACGCAGGTGATCGCCATCGAGTTCACGATGCCGCTTTGGGTGACACTGCTCGCTGCTGCGTTTCTCGGCGAGCGCCTGTCGGCGATCAAGATCGTCGCGGCATTGCTCGGCCTTGCCGGCGTCGCGATCATCGTCCGGCCGGCGACCGCTGCGGTCGACCAGGGCCAGTTGATCGCGCTCGCCGCGGCCGTCGGCTTTGCCGTAGCCGTGACGATGGTCAAGTCACTGACGCGCACCGAGAAGACGGTGGCGATCATCTTCTGGATGCTGGTCATCCAGTCGCTGATCGGGTTGCTGCCGGCGCTCGCCGTGTGGCGCAACCCTACGACGGTGACCTGGGCATGGGTGGTGGTCGTGGCATTCTGCGGCACGTACTCGCACTACTGCCTGACCAACGCCATGCGTTACGCCGATGCCACGACCGTGGTGCCGATGGACTTCCTGCGCGTACCGCTCACGGCCTCGGCTGGCTGGCTGGTCTATGGCGAGCGGATCGACGGTTATACCGTGACCGGCGCGGCCCTGATCCTAGCCGCCAACCTGTTGAACCTGCGGTTGCGGGGTCGGTAGGCCATGGGCTCATAGGAGACCGCTCATAGACGACCGCTGATGGGCTCATGCGCGATGGGCTCATGCGCGATGGGCTCATGCGCGATGGGCTCATGCGCGATGGGCTCGTGGACGATGGGCTCGTGGCGCATAGGCCGATAGGCCAAGCCCCAGCCGGCAAAAAGCGGCCGGCGAATCGTCAGACGGAAAGGAGCAGCGGCGCGAGGGCACGATTCGTGCTGTTAACGCGTCCCCGAATAAACGGCCAGTCAAATCCGGCCGCATTCTCGTGGGCGCGATTCTCTGACCCGACCTTCGGAGTGGCCTCTGGCGATACGAAGCGACGCGCTTGCGTTCCTCGACCAGCCCGGCGAGGTGGCGCGCCTGATCCGGGAGAAGGACTGGTCCCGCACGCCGTTCGGCCCGACCGAGGCTTGGTCGACTGCGTTACGGTCGGCTGTCGGCATCTGCCTGGGATCGCGGTTTCCGATGGTCCTCTATTGGGGCGAAAGTCGGGCGCTGATCTACAACGACGCCTGGTCGCTGGTTGCAGGACAAAAGCACCCATGGGCACTCGGCCGACCCGCGCGAGAAGTCTGGACCGAGATCTGGCCGATCATCGGCCCGATGTTCGACCAGGTCATGGCGACCGGCGAGGCCACCTGGTCCCACGACCAGTTGCTGCCGCTGAACCGGTTCGGCTATCTCGAGGAGTGCTACTTCTACTACAGCTACTCGCCGGTTCGTGGGGACGGCGGCGTGGTCGAAGGGATCTTCGCCGCCGTCACCGAGACCACGTACCGTGTGCTCGTCGAGCGTCGTGAGCGACTGCTGCGGGAAATCTCCGAGGCGACGTCGAATGCGCGATCGCCGACCGAAGCCTGTACCGCGGCGCTGGGCCGCGCGGCGGCGCTTCCGCAGGAGGCGCCGTTCCTGCTCGCCTACCTGCACGAGCCGGGCGGCGGATTGCGGCTGGCCGCCCGTGTTGGCGCCGTTCCGGCCGCCCAGGCCCCGGATACGGTCCCGGCCATGGCCCTCGGCTCCCCACCGGTCGAGGGCCACGAAATCGCTCCGACCGCGGCGGTCGAAGTTGCGGTCGGGGAACTCGCCGCCGCTGCGGCCGAGACCCGCCAGGCCGCTGCGGCCCAACTCACGGACGGCGCCGCGCCGTGGCCATTTCGCCAGGCACGCGACCGGGCGGGGCCTGTGGCCGTCAACAACCTCGCGAGCCGTCCCGGCGCTGCGCTCTGGGGCTCGCCATGGCCCGAGCCGATCGAGCAGGCGCTCGTGGTCCCGATCCCGAGCGCATCCCAGGCTGCACCGTTCGGATACCTGGTGGCGGGTCTCAGTCCCCGCCGGCGGCTCGACGCCTCCTACGCGACGCTGTTCGGCCGGATCGCCGCGCACATCGCCACGGCGATCGGCAACGCCGAGGCCTACGAACACGAACGCCGGCGCGCCGAACAATTGGCCGAGCTCGACCGCGCCAAGACCACCTTCTTCTCCAATGCCAGTCACGAGTTCCGCACGCCGCTGACCCTGATGCTGGCTCCGATCGAGGAGATGCTCGATGCCAGCGCCGGCAGCTCGCAGGTGACCGTCGAGCGCGAGCAACTGGCGCTGGTCAGGCGCAACGGGCAGCGCCTGCTTCGACTGGTCAACACGCTGCTCGATTTCTCGCGGATCGAGGCCGGGCGCGTCCGGGCGGCGTTCGAGCCCGTCGACCTCGCCGTCTTGACCCGTGACCTCGCCTCGACCTTCCGGTCGGCGCTGGAACGGGCGGGCCTGCGCCTCACGATCGATTGCCCGCCGCTCCCCGAACCGGTATGGGTCGATCGCGAGATGTGGGAAAAGGTCGTTCTCAACCTGTTATCCAACGCGCTCAAGTACACGCTCGAGGGGTCGGTGACGGTGTCGCTGTCGGCGACCGCGGCCGGCGCCGTGCTGCGCGTCAGCGACACCGGGGTCGGCATTGCGCCCGACGAGTTGCCGCGGGTGTTCGACCGATTCCATCGGATCGAGGGCCAGGGGGGGCGCACACTCGAGGGCACGGGGATCGGCCTGGCGCTGGTCGAGGACCTGGTCACACTGCACGGCGGTCGCGTGGCGGCCGAGAGCAAGGTCGGCGCCGGCTCGGCGTTCACCGTCACGGTGCCGCTCGGTCCGCAGCGCGCGGCTGCAGCCTCGCCTGCCGGTCGTGGCAATGGCGGCGCGACGGCAACCCAGGCCGAGAACTTCGTCGCCGAGGTATTGCGGTGGCTGCCCGACGCTCCCTCCGGGGAGGAGGCCACTCCAGTCGTCGACGTTGCCGCCAACGACGCTGCCGCCGGTAGCTCCCTTGGGGCGGGCGACGCTTCGGCCGGCGACGCTGCGGCTGCCAACGCTGTGGCGGCCGCTGCCGGCGTCACCCGCGCGACGGGATCGGAGCGGACGCAGGGCCAGACGATCCTCGTGGTCGACGACAATGCCGACATGCGAGCCTATGTCGAGCGCCTGCTGACAGCGGCCGGATACCGGGTCGAGACGGTCGGCGATGGCTACGAGGCGCTCGACCGCATCGCCGAAGCCGCGCCCGACCTGGTGCTTTCCGATGTGATGATGCCGAGGCTCGACGGCTTCGGTCTGCTCGAGCGGCTGCGCGGCGATCGCGCCACGGCGTCGCTGCCGATCATCCTGTTGTCGGCCCGCGCCGGCGAAGACGCGTCGATCGAGGGCCTGAAGGCCGGCGCCGACGACTATCTGGTCAAGCCGTTCGCGGCGCGGGAGTTGCTGGCGCGGATCGAGGGGGCCCTGCGCCTGGCCGGCGCGCGGCGCGAGACGGCCGAAGCGCTGCGCGCCGCCAACGAGCGCCTCGAAGAGCGGGTCGCCCTGGCCTCGCGCGAGCGCGACCGGTCCTGGAAGCTGAGCCGCGACCTGATCGGCGTCGCCGACGCCCAGGGCGTCTGGCAGGCCGTGAACCCGGCCTGGGAACGGGTCCTGGGCTGGCAGCCGGTCGACATCATCGGCCATACGTCGGCGTGGCTCGAGCATCCCGACGACGCCGCCGGCACGCGCGCCGCGATGGCACGGCTGGCAACGGACGCGATCACGGTCGAGTTCGAGAACCGCCTTCGCGCGGCCGATGGCAGCTACCGCCGGCTGCACTGGACCGCGGTGCCGGACCAGGGGCTGCTGTACGCGGTGGCGCGCGACGTGACCGAGGAGCGAGCGCGCGCGGCCGAACTGGAGATGGCGCGCGAAGCGTTACGCCAGAGCCAGAAAATGGAGGCGATCGGACAGTTGACCGGCGGGGTCGCGCATGACTTCAACAACATGCTGACCGGCGTCATCGGCTCGCTCGACCTGCTGGCGCGCCGCCTCGGGCCGCAGCGTGATCCGGGCATCGAGCGCTTCGTCAAGGCAGCGAGCACCTCGGCGCAGCGCGCTGCGGCGCTGACCCAGCGGCTGCTCGCCTTCGGCCGGCGCCAGTCGCTGGACCTTCGCACCGTCGACCTCAACCAACTCGTCGCCGACCTCGAAGAGCTGCTGCGCCGGACGCTCGGCGAGAACGTGCGCCTGGCCACGCGCCTGGCGCCCGATGCGTGGGCGGCGTGCAGCGACCCCAATCAGCTCGAAAACGCGCTGCTGAACTTGTCGATCAACGCCCGCGACGCGATGCCCGATGGCGGCGACCTGACGATCGCGACGGCAAACCTCGCGGTCGACGGGCACCGCGCCGCGGCGCTCGCCGTCGCGCCGGGCGACTACGTCATCCTGTCGGTATGCGACACCGGCATCGGGATGTCGGCCGAAACCCGGGACAAGGCATTCGAGCCGTTCTTCACGACCAAGCCCGTCGGCAAGGGGACGGGACTGGGGTTGTCGACGATCTACGGGTTCGCGCGCCAGTCGAAAGGAACGGCGCTGATCGAAAGCGAACCCGGCAACGGAACGACGGTGAAGTTGCTGATTCCGCGCTCGACCGCGACGGAAGCCAGGAAATCGAACAAGGACGAGATTGCGATGGGCGGTGGCGAGACGGTGCTGGTGGTCGAGGACGAACCCGATGTCCGGATGCTGGTCGTCGAGGTGCTGGGCATTCTCGGTTATGCGGCCGTGGAAGCCGGAGACGCGCAGACCGCGCTGGAGCTGCTCGGCGAGAACCGCAAGATCGACCTGATGATCAGCGACGTCGGCCTGCCCGGCATGAACGGACGCGAGCTCGCCACGCACGCCCGCAGGCTGCGACCGGGCCTGTCGGTACTGTTGGTCACCGGCTATTCCGCCGAGGCCACCGACCGCGCTGGCTTCCTTGCGCCCGGGATGAAATTGATGACCAAGCCGTTCCAGATCGAACAGCTGTCGAGCACGATCAAGGAGATGCTCGAGGCTTGAGCTGCGTCGCGCCGGGGCTGCCTCGCGACGGGGCTGCCTCGCGCCGGGAAGCTACGCTGCGCCCGGGCCCTACGTCGCCGCGGAAGCTACGTCACTGCGGAAGCT
>JBEVJQ010000257.1:0-5350 GCA_040510055.1 Burkholderiaceae bacterium
TCACCGGCGGCCGGATCCTGATCGACGGCCAGGACATTCGCAAAGTGACCCAGGAAAGCCTGCGCGCCGCGATCGGGATCGTCCCACAGGACACCGTGCTGTTCAACGACACCATCGGCTACAACATCGGCTATGGCCGGCCGGGCGCGCCCCAGGCCGAGATCGCCGCCGCGGCCCGGTCGGCGCAACTCGACTCACTGATCGCGCGCCTGCCCGAAGGCTGGCAGACCCTGGTCGGCGAACGCGGTCTCAAACTGTCGGGAGGCGAGAAGCAGCGGGTCGCGATCGCGAGGATGCTGCTGAAGGACCCGCCGATCATCGTCCTCGACGAGGCCACGTCTTCACTCGATTCGCGCAACGAACAGGCGATCCAGGGAGCGCTGCGGGCGGTCGCCGCCGGGCGCACGGCGCTGGTCATCGCCCATCGGCTGTCGACGATCGTCGACGCCGACCGGATCGTCGTCCTGCATGATGGGCGGATCGTCGAGACCGGTCGTCACGACGAACTGCTCGCCGCCGCGGGCCGCTATGCCGGCCTCTGGGAGTTGCAGCGGCGCGAGGCGCGGCAACAGGCTGCCGAGGCCGAACTGGAAGGAGCCGAACCATGAATGCCGGTCACGAACTCGAGGCCGTGGCGCCGTCGACCAGCCACTTGATGTCCAGCGACGACTACCGCGAGTCGCTGCGGCGGTTGAAGCCCGTCGTCTACCTCGACGGGCAGCGCGTCGACTCGGTCGCCGACGAGCCGGGGTTCGCCCCCGGCGTCCGTGCGCTGGGCGTCAGCTACGACTTCGCTCGCCGCGCCGAACTGGCGCCGTTGATGCTGGCCCGCCAGTCGGGTCGCGAGCACGTCGTCAACCGGATGTTGCATGTCGACGAGGCGGCCGGCGACCTGCTGAACAAGCTCGAAGCCGTCCGTCTGCTGTGCCAGGAGACCGGCTGCGCCCAGCGCTACCTGACGCACGACGCGCTCAATGCACTCTGCCAGGTCAGCGCGCGGATCGACGACGCCACCGGCGGCCGCGAGCGCCGCGACCGGTTCGAGGCCTACCTGAGGCACGTCCAGGATCACGACCTCGCGCTCGGCATCGCGATGACCGACGCCAAGGGCGAGCGCTCGAAGCGACCGCACGAACAGGCCAATCCCGACACCTACGTCCACATCGTCGAGCAGGACGGACAGGGGATAGTGATCTCGGGAACCAAGGCGATCGTCACCTCCGGCCCCTATGTCCACGAGCTGCTGGTAATGCCGTGCCGGGCAATGACCGAGGCCGACGCCGCATTCGCCGTCTGCTGCGCGGTCCCGATCGATGCGGCCGGAGTCACCCTCGTCGCGCGACCTGCCGGGCGGCCTGGCAACAAGCTCGAGCACGGGGCGGCGCCGTTCTCTCACCGCTACGGCCAGTCGACGGCGGTCGTGATCTTCGATCGCGTGCGGGTGCCGTGGGAACGCGTGTTCTACGCCGGCGACTGGGAGCACTCGTCGACGCTGACCTACAGCTACGCCGTCCACCATCGGCAGAGCTGCATCGCCGCCCGCGCCGGTTTCGGCGACCTGTTGATCGGCGCCGGTGCGCTGATGTGCGAGGCCAACGGCCTCGACCCCGGCGCGCACTCGAACCTGCGCGAACCGATGGTCGAGCTGATCAAGATCGTCGAGGGCTTCTATGCCTGCGGTGTCGCGGCCAGCGTCTACGCCACCGCCGACCCGCATTCGGGCACCTTCATGCCGGACCCGGTGTTCGCCAACGTCGGCAAGCTGCTGCTGGCGACCCAGATCTACGACATGCATCGCCTTGCCCACGAAGTCTCCGGTGGGCTTGTCGTCTCGCTTCCCGGCCCTGACGAAGACCATAACCCGGCGACGGCGGCGACGCTGGCCGACGTGCTGCGGGCGAACCCGGCCGTTCCCTACGACAAGCGAATCGAGGTCGCGCGGATGGTCGAGGACCTGACGGCGTCGTACCAGGGCGGCTGGTACTCGCTGATCAGCCTGCACGGCGGCGGGTCGCCGGCGGCGATGAAGCAGGAGATCTGGCGTCACTACCCGGTCGGCGACAAGGTCGCGCTGGTCGAGCGCCTGCTCGATCGCGACGTGCTCGCGCGGCTACCCGACGGCCGGGCGATCGATCGCAACCGGACCGCCGATCGCCAGCCCGGGCGATGTTGCGACCAGGGCTGCGCGACGCCGGGCCAGCCGGTGATGGTGCCGCTGCCCGTGCGGCGATAGTCGCGTCCGCTGCTCGTCAACCCTTCTGCCGGAGAGCTCCGATGTCACTGCTGCCGAAGATCGAATACGACCAGGCGCCGGCCGCGGTTCGTGCCGTCTACGACGACATCCGCCACAGCCGCAACGCCGACTACATCAACGATGTCTGGAAAGTGCTGGCCAACGATCCGGCGACGCTCGACCGTTGCTGGCAGCAGGTCAAGGAGGTGATGCGGGCCGGCGAACTCGACCCGGTCACCAAGGAACTGATCTACCTCGCGGTCTCGATCACCAACGACTGCGAGTACTGCATCAACACCCACCATGCGTCGGCCCGCGGCAAGGGGATGACCGACGGGCAGTTGCGCGAGATGCTGGCGATCGTCGGGCTCGCGAACCAGATGAACAAGCTGGTGGCGGGCTACCAGGTGGAACTCGACGAGAAATACCGCGACGGCCGCTGACCAGCCGCGGCTACGCGGTAGTTGGTTCCGGCCGGGGAGGGCGCAAGCTGCAGAACTCGCCGGCGTCTACTGGTCCACGGTCGGCCGTGGTCCGCAAAGCGCTCGCCCGGTTCAGATCGGCGACCGCTTCAGCAGGTAGTCGAGTCCGCCGATGCGGAACCAGCGATATCCGTAAGGCTCGAGCAGGATCGCATGGGCGCCGTTCGCGTCGGCCTCGCTGTGGTCCTCGGCCAGCAGGTTGATCATGCTGCGCTCGATCCCGTCCTCGTCGCTCGCCTTGAAGCGGACTTCGCGCGCTTCACCGGCCAGGTTGTGCAGGAACATGACGTAGTTCCGACGCCAGTGGTAGCGCAGGATCAGCACTGCCGGGTCGTCGTGATCGAGGACTTCGTAGTCGCCCCAGGCGATCTCGGGCACTTCCTTGCGCATCCGGATCATCCGCTCGAGCCAGTTCAGAAACGAGTCCGGGCTGCGGCGCTGGATGGCCACGTTCAGGTGGCGGTAGCCGTAGGGTCCGTCGGCGATCACGGGGCAGACGGGCTTGTCGGACTTCGTGAAGCCGCCGTGCGGCTCGTTCGACCACTGCATCGGCGTGCGCGCGCACTCGCGTTCGGGCAGTGACAGGTCATCGCCCATCGCGATTTCGTCGCCGTAGCGGAACACCGGCGTCCCGGGCAGGGTCAGCATCAGGCTGTAGGCCAGTTCGAGCCGGCGACGGTCGCTGTCGAGCATCGGCGCCAGCCGCCGGCGGATGCCGCGATCGTAGAGCTGGTGCGTCTTCTCGGGTCCGAAGGCGGCGAAGATCGCCTCGCGCTGTCGCTTCGGCAACCGGCCGAGGTCGAGCTCGTCGTGGTTGCGCAGGAAGATCCCCCACTGCGCAGTGGACGGCTTGTCGCGCGTCAACGCCAGTGCCTTGGCCAGCGGCCGCCGATCGGCCGCCGCCAGGCCGTAGAACAGCGCCTGGTTCAGCGGGAAGTTGAACAGCATCTGCAGCCGGTCGCCGTCCTCGCCGAAGTAGTCGATGTTCTCGCTCGGCAGGATATTGGCCTCGCCGAGGATGATGGCGTCGCCACGCCGCCATTGGAGCAGCTCGCGAAAGGTCCGCAGCATCGGGAACTGCGGCCGCGACTTGCGGACTTCGGCGCCCTTGGTGGCGATGATGAACGGCACCGCGTCCATCCGGAAGCCCGAGACGCCGAGCTGCGCCCAGAACCCCATGATCTTGAGGATCTCTGCCTGGACCAGTGGGTTCGACGTGTTCAGGTCGGGCTGGAATTCGTAGAAGCGGTGGAAGTAGTACGCGCCGGCCTGCGGGTCGCGTGTCCAGACCGACTTCTGTACGCCAGGGAACACCATCCCTTCGTCGGCATTGGCCGGTTTCTTCTTCGACCAGACGTACCAGTCGCGAAACGGCGAGCGCGGGTCGCTCCTCGCCGACTGGAACCACGGATGCTGGTCGGACGTGTGGTTGACGACGAGATCGATCAGGATGCGGATGCCGCGCTGGTGCGCACCGTGGGCGAACTCGACGAAGTCGCCGAGCGTCCCGTAGCGCGGATCGACGTTGTAGTAGTCGGTGATGTCGTAGCCGTTGTCACGCTGCGGCGACGGCTGGAACGGCATCAGCCAGATGCAGGTGACGCCGAGCCCTTGCAGGTACTCGAGCCGGCGGTTCAATCCCTGGAAGTCGCCGACGCCGTCGCCGTTGGAATCCATGAAGGTCTCGACCGACAGGCAGTAGACGATCGCGTTCTTGTACCAGAGGTCGTTGATCATCCGTTGGTCCTCGGAGTGTCAGGGGATCGCACCCCGGTCTCTTCAGGTCGTCCCGCGCGGCGTACGCTGCGTCCTCAGCCGTCACGTCCGCGCAATGCAGTCGCGAGTGTCGCGCATGTGGTCGCGAGTGTCGCGCGCGGAGCACGCTGTTCCACGCTGTCGCGCGTGTTCGGCACGCTGGCGCTCGCAGCTGACAACAATGTCGCATGGCCAGGATCCACGTCTTTCGATGCGTCCGCATCCCGGCAACCGACATGCCTCCGAAGCGAGAACCGCTCCGGGGGCCGCATCTGCCGACACCTTCATGACCGATACCCTGACACCAGGACCCGCGGACCTCGGCGACGCCGGGACCTCCGATCCCGACGCCTGGTGGCGCCACGGTGTCGTCTACCAGGTCTATCCGCGCTCGTTCCAGGACAGTGACGGCGACGGCATCGGCGACCTCGCCGGCATCCGTGACCGGCTCGACTACTTCGAGTGGCTGGGCGTGGACGCGATCTGGATCTCGCCGATCTATCCGTCGCCGATGGCCGACTTCGGCTATGACGTTGCCGACTACTGTGATGTCGATCCCCGGTTCGGAACGCTCGCCGACTTCGACGCGCTGGTTGCCGACGCCCACGAGCGCGGGCTGAAGGTGATCCTCGATTTCGTCCCGAACCACACATCCGATGCCCATCCGTGGTTCATCGCGAGCCGACGCGCCCGCGACTCCGAACTGCGCGACTTCTACCTGTGGCGCGACGGCGCGCCGGACGGAGGCCCACCGAACAACTGGCGCAGCCAGTTCGGCGGCCCGGCCTGGACCTTCGACGCCAAGACCGGACAGTGGTACTACCACGCGTTCCTGCCGCAGCAGCCCGACCTCAACTGGCGCAATCCACGGGTCCGCGCC
>JBEVJQ010000258.1:0-5468 GCA_040510055.1 Burkholderiaceae bacterium
GGTGCACGTCGCCCACGCCCACGGTCCGCGCGGCTACCGCTGGGCCGACGACGCCGCAGCGCAGGAAGCGATGAAGCGCAAGCTGCCCGAGAACGTTGCCGAGGCTTTCGGGCTGATCGAATCGAAAATGCTCCCCGGGCCGTGGGTCATGGGCGAGCAGTTCTCGATCTGCGATCCCTACCTGTTCACCCTTGGGCGCTGGCTCGAGGGCGACGGTGTCGACATCGGACGGTTTCCGAAGGTCCAGGCGCACCGGCAGCGGATGGAACAGCGGCCGGCGGTGAACAAGGTGCTGCCGCTGCACGGCGGTTGAGGCACGGTTGCGGGGTCAGTCTCAGGGCGAGTCCTACACGGGCCGAGCAGGCGATCAATGACCGAGGCACGTAGACGGGGCCGAGCAGGCGATCAATGATTGAGGCACGTAGACGGGGCCGAGCGAGCGATCAATGACGAACCACGTGGCAGCCGGTGACTTGGAAGTCGCCTTCGAATCGGCCGGCGATCCCTCGTCATCGACGGTCGCGGTCCTGCTCCACGGATTTCCGTACGACGTCCATGCCTACGATGAGGTCGTGCCCCCGTTGCAGCGCGCCGGATGCCGCGTCATCGTTCCTTACCTGCGCGGCTACGGGCCAACGCGGTTCCGATCGTCGTCGACGATGCGCTCGGGTCAGCAGGGCGTCCTGGGCCGGGATCTGCTCGCGCTGCTCGATGCGTTGGCGATCGAGCGGGCAGTGCTGGCCGGCTACGACTGGGGCGGGCGGGCGGCCTGCATCGTCGCCGCGCTCTGGCCCGGGCGCGTGCTCGGGCTCGTGAGCGGCAATGGCTACAACATCCAGGACATCGCCGCCGCGGCCAACCCGCAGGCGCCGGAAGACGAGCATCGCTATTGGTACCAGTATTACCTCCATGGCGAACGCGGCCGCCGCGGGCTCGAACGCGACCGGCGTGCGTTCTGCCGCCTGCTATGGCGGCTGTGGTCGCCGACCTGGGCGTTCGACGACGCGACGTTCGAACGCTCGGCGGCGTCGTTCGACAACGCCGATTTCGTCGATGTCGTCGTCCATTCGTATCGCCACCGGTACGGACTCGTCGACGGGGCGCCCGAAGCAGGCGAGATCGAACGCCGGCTCGCTGCTCGCCCCGTGATCGACGCCCCGACTATCGTCCTAGACGGCGACGCGGACGGCGTCGTGACCGCGGGCGCCGCAGCCGATCACCACCGCTTCTTCGGGGGCGCGTACGAGCGACGCGTGATCACCAACGCCGGCCACAACCTGCCGCAGGAAGCGCCGGCCGAGTTCGCTGCGGCCGTCCTGGAACTGGCCACGAACGCCGGCCGGCGTTGATTATCCGATCCTGACCCGGCCGGCTGCCGGGCTGGCAAAGGGTGCAACCAGACGTATCGCCGACGACCGGGGCGTATCTTCGTGCCGCGCTCGTTCGTCTTTGCAGGGACATGACCAGACCGATCCGACAACCCGGTCCCGACACCAGGCAGGGCACTGGCAACGAGGCGATGCCCGCTGCCGCTGGAGCCGGCCTCGCTTCCCGAAGAGGCATCGCTGATGGCGCGGGCGACGCCCCCGATGACGCCGCTGCTGGCGCGGGCCTCGCCCCCGATGAGGCACCGCTGATGGCTCCGGCCCGCCCCTCGATGAGGCACCTCTGATGGCGCCGGCAACGGCCCCCGACGACGGCGCGCCGCTGGCCGCCGCCGTCCAGGCCACCTGGCATCGCTTTCTCGACGTCTACGAGCCGCTGCGACCCGACCTTTATCGCTACTGCCGCTACTTGACCCGCGACCCATGGGATGCCGAGGACTTGACGCAGGACACGCTGGCGCGGGCGTTCGTGACCGTCGGTTGCGTGTTCAAGGATCTGCCGGCCAACCCGAAGGCGTGGCTGTTCCGCGTTGCCTCGAATTTGTGGATCGATCGCCAGCGACGGATCCGCGAGCGTCCCCTTGCGGATCAGGAGGTGCCCGAACCGGCCGCCGATCCGCCGTCACGCGCCGACCCCGATGCCGCCAGGATGCTGCTGATGCGACTGGCGCCGCAGGAACGCGCCGCCGTCGTCCTCAAGGACGCCTTCGACTTCACGCTCGAGGAGATCGCCACGATGCTGGCCACGACGGTTGGTGCGGTAAAGGCTGCCCTCCATCGCGGCCGAACCCGGCTCAAGGCCGTGCCGCCGGCCGCGACAACGCCGCAGCGCCGACCCGTGCCGCGAGCGATCGCCGAATTCTGCGCCGCGTTCAACGACCGTGATATGGATCGGCTGACGCGTACGCTACTCGACGAAGCCAGCGTCGAGATCGTTGGACTCGTCACCGAGTACGGCTCCCAAGCGGCTCGCGACCCCGACACCGGATCGTTCCACGGCATGATGTTCGGCGACCTGAGCGCCGACGACCCGCGCGGCGGAGTCGACCCATCGCTGCGACGCGGCGTACTGTCCGATCCGCCACGGGTCGACGTGGCCTGGTACCGCGACTCGCCGATCGTGTTGTTCTGGTATGCGCACGAAGACGGCCTCGCAGTCCGATCGGTGGCCCGTATCGTTGCTGACAGCGACGGGATCGCCAGCGTGCGCAACTATTTCTTCACGCCCGACGTCATCGCCGAAGTCTGTGCCGAACTGGCCGTTCCTTGGCGCGTCAACGGCTATCGCTACTGGCCGCGAGCGAAATCCGCTGCTGCGGCCAATTCCAACTCGAACGATCCCCTCGACCCGAGTCGGAGCAACGGATGAGAAAACTGATCCTTTCCATGATGGTCTCGGCCGATCAGTACATCGCGCGGCCCGATGGCGACATCGGCTGGTTCCGGACCGACGCCGACTTCGAACAGGAGGCTCTGGCCCTGCTCGAGAGCGTCGACTGCATGTTCTTCGGTCGCAAGTCATACCAGCTGCTGGCCCAGTACTGGCCGATGGCGGGCACGGCCCAGTCGCCGGCCACGGCCGACGACTTCACCAGCAAGGCCAGCGAGGAGCGCTTCGCGACATTACTGAACACGATCCCCAAGCGCGTCTACTCGCGCACGCTCTCCGACGCCTCCTGGGGGCCGGTGACGATTGCGCGCGAAGTCGACAACGACGAGATCGATCGCCTGAAGTGTGCGCCAGGCAAGGACCTCGTGTTGTTCGCCGGTGCAAGCCTGGCCACGGCCTTCGCTGCCCGCGACCTGTTCGACGAGTACCGCCTGATGATCCATCCGATCCTGCTCGACAAGGGGATCCGGCTATTCGGCGACCTCGGCGGCGAGCGGCCGCTGTCGCTGGTCCGGACCCGGGCGTTCGCCTCTGGAGTCACGCTGCTGGTATTGGCGCGCGACCGGGTGAAATAGCTTCGGAGGTGGCGCTGCCATGCAGCCCGGGTCGTGGACCGTCATGCAAGAACACCAGCGTGGCTGCCTGGCTGCATGTTCTGAGAACGGGGTCGTCAGTATCGGTTGCGAGGCCGTAAAGGCAGTTTGCAGGAACAACCGCGGCCCCCATCGTACTTTTCGCCTAGTTGCGGTCGATGCGCTGAGTGTGTCGACGTGCTGGTTGTGAGCTCGATGTCGGCGGCGAGCCAGGGAGAGGCCGCGGCCGAAGCGATGGCCCTCGCGGCGCCCTCCGCAGCGGGTTGCGCGTACATCCGGAACGGGCGGCGAGGTGCGCGGCGTCTCGGATGAAACGATCGCCGTAAAGGATCGCGAACTGGTCCATGGAACAACACGCCATTGGACCAGCCCGCTAGCCGAGGACGTTTCAGCGGGAACGTCCGCCTGCCGTCCGTGACCGGACAACGAAGACGGGGACGTTTGAGCGGAAACGTCGGCGCGCCAGGCACCGTCACCGCTTTCCCGGGCCGAAGGCGTTTCCTCGGGAACGTCGGCACGCCACTCGGGGGTGGCCGCGGCTGGCGTTGCTGCTCGCAAGCTGCCCGCCTCTCGGCTGCGAGCGTCGCTTCCACGGCGTTCGACCCGTCCGCTGAACCTGCCGTGCAGACCGCTGTCGGCAGACTCTTGCCTGCATCGCCATCTGCGCAT
Organism: Burkholderiaceae bacterium; assembly: GCA_040510055.1. Lineage (GTDB taxonomy): Bacteria > Pseudomonadota > Gammaproteobacteria > Burkholderiales > Burkholderiaceae_E > Lautropia. The sequence goes on from JBEVJQ010000258.1 coordinate 4,038, forward strand.
CCTCTATTCTCTTCACCGCCTCGACGCTCTACTCGATGAGCGCCGAGTCCACCAGCGCCCCTCCTCGCCTGTCGAGCGTCATCTCAGCCGACGGGTTTTTCCGTCGCCTGCTCAACAGAACTACGCCGGCGCTCCGTGTCGCACGTGCGCTCGCCCGACCCCGGGTCATTTCACAGGCGCTCTAGTCATCCCTGCCCCAGGTCGGCAACCTGAAGCCGCTGGCCAGCGCCAGCCCGCGCAGGCCGGCCGCCGTGGCCGCAGCCGCCACCAACGACCAGGCTTGCGAGGCGCCGAGACCGGTCAGCAGAACGAGCACCCAGCCACCGGCAAATGCGCACAAGGCGTACGGCCGGTGATCGCGGAACGCCCGCGGAATCTCGTTGCAGACGATGTCGCGCAGCACACCGCCGAACACCGCCGTGACCACGCCCATCAACACCGCGACGATCGACGGCAGGTCGCTGCGCAGGGCGATGTCGGTGCCGGTGGCCGCGAACAGTCCCATCCCCAGCGCATCGGGCCACTGCATCGCGCGCTCGGTCGGGGCCAGGTGCCGGGCGCGCAGGACCAGCATTGCGATCCCGCAGAGTGCCAGCAGGACCCAGAGCCAGGCCGGATTCGCGACCCAGACGAAGGGCCGTCGGTCGAGCAGTACGTCGCGCAGGGTCCCGCCCCCGAGCGCGGCAAGGAACGCGACCACGCAGACCCCGACGGCATCGAGGCGCTTGCGCGCCGCTTCGATCAGGCCGGACAACGCGAAGGCGACGGTGGCCAACGCCTCGATCGCGACCAGCGCCTGGCTCAGCGAACGCGGTGCGAGGTCGTCCAACGGGCCAGCGCCGTACGGCCTGCGGTCACGGAAACCCTTTGGCCACCCGGTCGATCGACTCGAGCAGCGCGTCGTAGTCGTGGTGCGCGCGGAAATCGGGAAACTGGTGGGCGATCTGCTCGGGCGCGTGCAGGAAGAATCCGACGTCGGCCATGCCGAGCATGCTGGTGTCGTTGTACGAGTCGCCCACGGCGACGACGCAGAAGTTCAGACCCTGGAACGCCTGGACGGCGGCCCGCTTCTGGTCGGGCATCCGCAACCGGTAGTCGGTGAGGGCGCCAGCCTCGTCGACCTGCAGACGGTGGCAGAACAGCGTCGGCCAGCCAAGCTGCTTCATCAGCGGGCGGGCGAATTCGTAGAACGTGTCCGACAGGATCACGACCTGGTAGCGGGTACGGAGCTCGTCGAGGAACTCCCGGGCACCGGGCAACGGCGCCAACGTCTCGATCACCGCCTCGATATCGGCGAGCTTCATCCCGTGCTCGGCCAGCGTGTCCAGCCGGAAGCGCATCAGCTTGTCGTAGTCGGGTTCATCGCGTGTCGTGCGGGCGAGCTCCGGGATGCCGCTGCGCTTCGAGAACTCGATCCAGATTTCCGGGACG
>JBEVJQ010000259.1:0-4856 GCA_040510055.1 Burkholderiaceae bacterium
GGCGTCGTCGCTACCAGTTCGCGCAGGTCTGCCCACGGTCTTGCCCCGGGCAGCGACGACTCCCCGTTGACGGCGGCTCGGGCGAACGCGACCATCCGCTCGCGCGCCCGCGTCGTCTCAGCCTCGGGCCATGATTCGATCGAGTGCGGCCCACGGACCACGACGATCTCCTTCAGCCCGTTGACCCGGTCGTAGGCGGCGACGGTCCCTTCGAGGCTCTCGGCCCGATCCCAGAGCCCTTTGGCGAAGAACACGGCCGGCCAGCGATCCATGGCGGCGAGCACTGCCGAATTCGGATAGAAGACGACATGGTTCTCGGCCGCCATGCCGCCCAGGAACAGAGTGCGGTCGACGAGGTCGTGGGCCTGCGGAACATAACCGGCGCCGCTGACGAACGAGGCGAACAGGATCGCGCCGCGGATGTTCGACCACCCCTTTGGCGACTCGCATTCGACCTGCGGCAGGTCATAGCTGCAGCGGCCGGCGTAGTTGCTGGTCATGGCCCAGCCGGTGGCCATCGATCCGCGCGAATTGCCGAGCAGCAGCAGCGGGATCGCGCGCGCGGGCTGCCCGGCCATCAGCCTGCCGGCGGCAGCGGGACCTTCGAGCAGCCGGCCATCGGGGGCTAGCAGACGGAGCCCGCGGCCGGTCTCGAGCTGTGCCAGGACGCGAAAGATGTCCTCGCCCTGCTCGAGCGTGTTGGTGTCACTGAAGCCGCCGGACAGCCCCTCTCCACGTCGGTCATAGGCCAGCACGTCGAAGCCGGCCTGGTTCAGCGCGTAGAGGCTTTCGCGCCAGCCGCGCATGCCAAACCCCTCGGTGGTCGCATTCGGGTACCTGACCTCGGTCGCCTGGTTCGTCGCCGGATCGAGCTTGACCGCGACGTCGGCCGGATTGCGGATTGCCGTCAACTGGCCGCCGCCGCCGGGGCTCATGACGACGAGTGCGCGTCGCCGCGCGCCGCGACCATCGTCGACGCCTGCACCCTCGACGTACCAGCCGCGCAGCCTGATTTCACCGCCCATGCCGAGCTTGAGTCGCTCGAGCGGATCGCGCGGCACCGTGAACTCCACCGTCCAGGTTCGCGGTTCGGCCTCGGCGACCCGTTCGGCATAAGGCTCCCGGGCGAAGAACGCGGGCCGGCGGATGGCGCGGAGGTCGACCGCGCCATCGGGTTCGATCTTGCCGACCGGATCGACGAGTCCCGTGACTCGCGTCGAGCGGGCCTTGTTCGGCGGCAGCCAGCGCTGCATCTGGCCATCGATCCGTTGGCGGCAGGCGTTGTCCGCCTTGCACTCGGCCCAGCGCGCCTTGAGCCGGTCGTCGGTAAACTCGGCGACGTAATAGTCGCTGCCGCGATACCCCGGCGGTGGCTTGTTGGCGGTCTGCAGGAATGGAACACAGACCGCGTCGCCGCCCGGGCGTGGCAGCCGATAGCCCGGCATCTCGACCATCCGGTCGACGCCTACCCAGGTCGAGCAGTCCGGCGGCGGTGTGACGCGAGCCGGCGGCGGTGACGCGGGCAAGGCAACTGCAGCCGCGGCCGTCGGCGCAGCGCCGGTGTCGCTGGCAGGGGCGTCGCCCGCCGTCACCCGCGGCGTCGCCACCGGCGTGGCGACGGCGGCGCCTTGCGGCGGTCCGTCGGCCGGCGGGCCGCAGAGTCGCTGTTCGGCGCGTCGGGCCACGGGCGTTGCCGCTTCGGCTGGCAGCATCGTGCTCTTGGCGACCTGTTCGCCCAACCGGCGGGCGCCGGCCGCGAGCAGGAAGCGGTCGGCGACGTCGCGCTCGGCGATCGCGCGCACTGCGCAGTGGTAGCCGCGCATCGACCCGTAGCGCTCTTCGAGCGAAAGCCGAGGGTCGCCGTTCGCTGCCCGCTCGGCTGCTGTCCGGGCGAACGGGACGTAGCCGCCGGTCAGGCCGCCACCACAGGGCTGGCCCTTGAAGAAACCCGACCGGGTGATGTTCCAGCCGGTATAGGTGCCCAGCGGCAACTGGTGAAGCATCGATGGCACGCCACCGACCTCGTTGCCGTCGGCATCGAGCCTCGGCATCAACGGCGCGATCGTCGCTGCGATCGTCGGTGGCCAGCGGTCGAGCACGCCGGTAAAGCGGTTGTAGTCGAGGCTCGGACCGTAGTCGTAGGCCAGCAGGCCGATTGCCATGCCCGTGGGCAGCGGAGCCCCCGCGATCCGTGGCCAGCCCATCGCCTCGGCCGTGTTCGCGACCAGTTGCCCGGCCGCGAGCGTCGGATAGCGGCTGGGCGGCGGCTCGCGTCCGGCGGCGACCCATTCGATCAGCGCCTGGCGCAGCGCCGCCATCGTCTCCTTCTCGGGGTTCGGGTTCTTCGGCAGGTCGCAGGCCGCGAGCGCTTGCGGCGCCGGGTCGAAGCCGCCATCGTCATCGCCACCGTGCGTCGTCCCGGGAAAATAGTAGCGGCGGACGTTGGCCGGGAGCGGCAGGTCGGCCTTGCCGTCGGTGCCGGTCAGGGCCACCGTCATCAGCCGCGCGTTGAACTCGGCGGCGCCGAAGGTCTCGAAGATCTGCGGACAGGTATCGGTGGCGCGGCAGCGATCGAGCAGGCCCGCGGGTTCGCGGCCACGGGCGGCATCGCGGTACGTTTCCCACCACAGCGCGCCCTCGCCGCCAGGCTCGTACAGCGTACCGGAACCGCTGGGCAATCCGAAGCGGACGTTGACTGCCGTCAGTCGGCCGGCGATATGCGGGTTGGCGCCGTCGAACACGATCCGGCGCTCGCCGTCGTCGTTGAAGCCCTGGAGCAGGAACGTCTTCAGCGCATTGCCTGATTGCGAGGTGCCGTGCGCGATTGCCCAGCGGACCCGACCGGCCAGCGGGTTAGGCGTCCCGTCGTCGTCGGCAGCGGCGCGGCGAAAGAACGCGGCGACATCGCGGATCGCCGCCAGACCCAGGCCCAGCACCATCGGGTCCTTTGCCCGGTAGGTCAGCTCGTAGAGCAGCGCCGGGTCGAAGCCGCCCTTGATGCAGAGCATCCGCGGATTCGGCAGGCCGGGAAACGGCACCTGGCTGCAGTCGGCGAAAGCCCAGTCGGTCGCCGGCACCTCGGTTACTCCTTGCGCCACGCCCGACCGCTGCTCGCCCTGCTTGGTGACGAGGCGGGCTTCACGGGTGTCGAGCGTCGCGGCATCGTACGGAATCGCATTGGCCAGCATCGCCAGCGGCCGGCTTGCGGTCCCGGCCTTGGCATCGGCCAGTCGCGCCATCACGGCGCCGGTGATCGGCGAGCCGTCGGCCTGACGCGCCAACGGTACCTTGACGGCGAAGTTGTTCCCGGTTTGCGCCAGATCACCCTGCCAGCCGCTGACCAATGTCACGTGGCCGTCGCCCGTCAGCGGGTCGAACGTGCGCAGCGCGTTGCCGCGATTGACCAGCTCGTACCAGAGGACGCCGCTGGCGCGCGCCATGTCCACCGGCTTCAGTAGCCCGAACGTGGCCACGTACTCGACCTGGCCGCGGGCGTTGCGCGGCGCTCCGCGCAGGTCGGTGATCGTTGCGCCGTCGGGGCCGTCGGGATCGACCTCGCCGAAGGCGCGGCCATGCAGCCGCTCGTAACCGCTGCCGTCGGTCAGCGCTTCGGTCCGGTCGACGACGATCCGCGTGATGCGGGCCTCGGCGTCGGTGCCGCCCAGAGCCGCAATGGCGACTGCGATGCCGGCAGCGCAAGCGCATCCGGCATGGATGCGGCTCATGGCCGTACGGACTGCGTCAGCCGTCAGGCTCGAGCGGTCAACGCTGCGGGATCAACGACAGCAGATCGGTGACGCCGATGTCGACCCCGGCTTGCGACAACAGCGTCGTCGCCTGGCCGCGATGGTGCGTCTGGTGGTTGAAGAAATGGACCAGCAGCGGATACACCTCGCGGTTCGACTCGTCGCCGCGGCTACTGGTACGGTAGCGCAGCGTCGAATCGAGGTCGGCATCGGTCAGCGTTTCCACCCAGGACTCGATCGTCCGATCGAGCAGTTCGCGGCGCACGGCCAGCGCGTGCAGCGAGTCGAACGGGCGCTCGTCGAGCGCCTGGGGCTGCGGCAGGTCGCGGACCGGCCGCAGCGCCGGGAAATTCGCCGGGTGCGAGGCGAAGCGCTGCAGCCAGATCGTGTCCGCAACGATCAGGTGGTTCAACGTGCCGAGGATCGAGCCGAAGAATGCGCCGCGCTCGGCGATGAGCGACTCGGCAGGAAGCTTGGCGGAAAGGTCGATCAGGCGATCGTTCATCCAGGTGTTGTAGCGTGCCATCAACCGAAGGTGGCCCGAGCGATCCATCGTCGTCCTCCCGTCGCGCGTGTCCCGTTGCCGAGTGCGTCACGCGCGGCTTACTTGTAGTGATAGAACCCGCGCCCAGTCTTGCGACCCAGGTGTCCGGCGGCGACCATTTCCTTGAGCAACGGGGCCGGCCGATACTTCGGGTCGTTGAAGCCATCGTAGAAAACGTTCATCACCGCCAGCATCGTATCCAGACCAATCAGGTCGGCGAGCGCGAGCGGGCCGATCGGATGATTGCAGCCCAGCCGCATCCCCGTGTCGATGTCCTCGGCGCTTGCCAGGCCTTCCTGCAAGGCAAACACCGCTTCGTTGATCATCGGACACAGGATCCGGTTGACGACGAAGCCGGGACTGTTGCGAACCGAGATCGGCGTCTTGCCGACGGCCTTCGTGAATTCCACCGCCGCCAGGTGCGTGTCATCCGAGGTCTGCAAGCCGCGAATGACCTCGACCAGTCCCATGACCGGGACCGGATTGAAGAAGTGCAGACCGACGAAACGCTCGGGCGCCTTCACCGCGACCGCCAGTTGGGTGATCGAGATCGATGACGTGTTGGT
>JBEVJQ010000260.1:0-3951 GCA_040510055.1 Burkholderiaceae bacterium
GAACGCTGCCAAGCTTCTCGCCCGGCTCGATGGTATAGCTGCCGGGGAACTGGACCTCGCCCTGGATCACGACCGAGCCCTTGCGCCGCCACTGCGACACCTGCCGGATGCTGATCTGGTCGAAGGGTGCGAGTGTCAGGTCGGCGTTCGGATCGCCGGCGAGCACGGCGGCCAGGTCGACTTCGCGCAGGTCGATGACCCGGCGCGTGCCGCTCTCCACTTCGTAGCGCGTGATCTCGGCCGACAGGCCGTAGGCGGACTCGTTGAGGTCGCCGCCCGCACGTATGAGGTCGCTGACTCGCATGCCCTCCTCGAGGGGGTAGGTGCCTGGCGCGTGAACCATCCCGCCGATCTCGACTTCGCGCGCCGGGTTGCCGAAGGCCGCCTGCAGGCGCAACTGGCGCAGGAGCGGCCCCATGACCGCGGTCCGGCCGCTGCCGAGGTCGAACACGGTCGCGGTGTCGAGGTTCTGCAGCATCGGGTCGTCGGTCCCGCCCGGCGCCTTCAACGCGGCGGCGAGGTCCGCCGAAAACACCTGTATCGGCCCGGTGCGGTCGGACTGGCGCTCGATCAGCACGTAGCGCCGGTCAGCATCCGGCTTGAGGTCGTTGACCGAGCGGATGAGGTCGGTGAGGCGCATGCCCGGCCGCCACTCGAACGGGCCCGGTCGCTGCACGTGCCCCGCGAGCGTGACGTGATCCGTGAGCACGTCGTCCGGCAGCGGATCGATGGTCACGCGGTCGCCGTTGCGCACCGCGGCCTTCCGGCCCGTGGAGTCGTCGAGATCCACGGTGCGGACGGAACGCCCGCCCGTCAGGTCGACGCGCTCGATTCGCGCCGTCGCCGCGAAAGCCGTCGCGGTCATTCCGCCCGCAAGGGCGACGATCTGATCGAGCGACTTTTCGCCGGCGAGCTCGTAGATCGCGGGCCGCTGCACTTCGCCACCGATGGCCACGGTCGCCCCGCGCGGCGGCACGAACAGCACGTCGTTGGACTGCAGGCGCGCGTCACGACGGCTGTCGCCGCGCAGCAGCAGGTCGTAGACGTCGAGAGTCTGGATCGTGCGACCGCCACGCTTCAACTGGACATTCCGGAGCGAGCCGGACTCCGACACGCCGCCGCCGACGAACAGCGCGTTCATCATCGTCGACAGGCCGGTGACGACATAGGAACCCGGCCGCTCGACGTCGCCGAGCACGAACACGCGGATCGTGCGGACCTGTCCCATGGTGACGCTTGCCGATACCCCGATCATCTGCTCGGTGACGCGTTCCTGGATGAGGTCGCGCAACTCGCCGAAACTGAGGCCGGCGACGCCGACCGGCCCCGTGTCCGGGAAATTGATCTCTCCCTCGCGCGTGACGGTGAAATTGTACGACTCGTTGCGCTTGCCGAAGAGCTGGACGCGTACCTCGTCGCCGGGGCCGAGGGTGTAGTCGGCCGGCACCGGCACGTCGGTCGCCGGGAAGAACGTCAGGGCGAGGTCGCGGAACAGGTCGTACCCGAAGGGCTCGAGCGCATCGACGCCGAAACGCTCGAGCGGCAGCAGCATGACCTCGGCCGTGAGCGGACGCAGGCTCGGCTCGGCCTCGATGCGACGCGCCGCCTGATTCTCGGTCAGTCCTGCCAGAGCTAGGGTCGCGACGCCCGGAAAAGTAAGGCGACCCTGGTGGTCGAGGACATAGGTCGATGCCCCGAGCAGGAATCCGAGCTGTGCATTGCGCTGGACGCGCTGCTGGAAGAGTCGCTCAATCTCCGGGTCCACTTGCCCGCCTTCGAGCCGCGCAAGCTGCTGCAACTCGCCAAGTTCCTCGTCCACGTTCGACGAACCCGCCCCTGCCTGCACCCGCCGCTGCGTATCGAGCGACACGTCGCCGTTTGCGCGTGGGAGACGCAGTTTCACGATCACCGTGCTGCCGGCGGCCAGCGTGGGTGGTCCGGTCGGCTGCTCGGGCGGCGAAACCGGAACCGCGACAGGAGCTGCCTGCTGCAGTGGCGTGCCGCTGCTCGTCTGGCCCGGCTGGGTGCCGCCAGAGATTCCCAGGGACTGCATGAGCGCCTGGCGCTCGGATTCCGGAAGCTGCTGAAGCATCTGCAGCTGCTCGGCAGTCGGCGCCTGCTGCGGAATCGTTCCCGGGACAGGGGAGCTGAGAGGCGGGAGCTGAGTCGGAACCTGGGCGCTGGCCGAAGCCACGGCAAGCATGGCCACGAGCCCGGCCAGGCACCGCCAGCTGGAGCGCCGGCACGAGATGTCCTTCACTGAAACTCCCTGGTCCATTGTACAAAGCCCCGCAAGTCCTCCGAGTCACCGGGCGGCCCTTCCCGCTCGCGCCGCTCGTACCCGACCGCGAGGCTGAGGTCGCCACCCCACAGCGAACGCCGATGATACAGGTCGGCGGAGTGGATTTTGGCCGCAGCCGGTTCGACCGAGTGCACGGGGTTGTCGCTCGCGCGGTTGACGTCGGCCGACTGGACGGCCAGTTCCCAACTCGATCCGTCCGCGTTCGCGAGCAGGAGGCCGGCGGCGAATTGCTCGCTGTCGCCGTCGAGCGCATGGCCGATCGAGCGATCGTAGTACTGGTAGCCGTCCGAATAAATGACGTTGCGGTAGGCGCAGCCGAAGTTCGGATCGCTGTCGTAGAAACTGCAGGCGGTGTCGGCGTACTCGAGGTGCGCCCGCCAGGACCGGTCGCCGAATCCGCCCGTGAACTCGACGCCGAACAGCCCGAGGTACTGGCTCGGCAGGAATCCCGCCTCGTCCTCGCCGATCATCTGGCCGTAGACTGCGATCGGCGCGAATGGCAACGACCAGCGCGCGTCAAATCCAGCCATCTGGTTGCCCGGTTGTTCCTCGAGCGGCTGATCGTTGACGTTGCCAGTGAATAGGTCCCAGAACGTGTCGGCACCGCAGGGCCGCCCATCGCCGCACCACTGGGCGCTGCGCGACAAGCCGACCTCGACGCGATGGTGCGGCTTCCAGGTTATGCGCGCGCCGTAGAAGCGCGCGTGCGGCGCATCTTCGCGGTCGCCCTCGAGCTGGCCCATCGTCGCAGCAATGCGGAATTGCCCGATCCAGTCGAACCAAGGATGGTCGATCGCATCGGAGTAGTTCCGCTCGATGGTCAGCGATGGGATAGGCCGCGCATTACTGCCGTAGATGAGGCTGCCCTCCCAGCCCGGTCCCCACCAGCGGTCGATGTACCCGGCATGCAGCATCCAGTTGCCAAGTACCATGCCGGCATAGCTGCCATCCGGGCGGTATGTCTTGCCGTCGTCGGCGTCGGCGACTGCCGTCGCCTGCGCGCGAAACGCAAAGCGCTCACCGGTGTATTGAACGGCGGCCATCAGCTCGCCTTCTTCCCGCGGCGTCGCGCCGAACCGGCGCAGTGCCATCGGTTGTTCAGAACCAGCAATGCGAACCTCGCCTGCCAGTTCGCCGGTACGCGAGGCCAAGCCAGCGGCCAACTGCACGCGCGTCAGCGCCGCCGCGAGCCACGCCGGCTGCCCGGACGCGGGCCGGCGACCGGAGACGTCGCGCGCCACTTCCGCCCAGGACACCGGCCAGGCCGTGAGCGGTGCGCGCACGATTCCGGCATCGGCCAGCAGTTCGAGGTCGTGGCGCAGGCGCGCGTCGCCCGGGGCGATCCAGGGATCCGCAACGGCCTGTGCCGTCGCGAGCGACAGCATCCAGGCGGGTAATGCAGCCGCCAGTCTCATTTAGGGTCGAGGATCAAACCGCAAGTGCCTGACGCAATTTACAATATTCGCTCATGGGCGGCGATGTTCCTCGATCCAGCGAGCGAGATCCCGAAGCTCGGCCGGCACGGTCGCCTGCCCGAGCGGCAGGAGGCTCACGCAGATCGTCTTGCCGAGCTCGACGCCCCACTGGTCGAAGGGGTTGATGTCCCATAGGACGGATTCGACGAAAACCTTGTGCTCGTAGAGTGCAAT
>JBEVJQ010000261.1:0-16313 GCA_040510055.1 Burkholderiaceae bacterium
TGCTGGCGAGGGCCGACATCCTGCCGGGCGGCGCGTTGCCGCCCGTGGCCCGGTCGCGCTGAAACGGCCCGAAGCGGCCAGCGGCAAGCAAACTGCACCGCTCCGTCGCCCCGTCGGACCCTGGCTGCACCGATAGCGAGCAGCCTGCCCTCATGAGGCGCAGAACAGTGCCGACACGCGCCGCAGACCGATCGGTTCGACGGCGACGACCCGCGGCAAAGGGGATGGCATGGTTCCTGCGTCAGAGACAACGATCCCGGCCAATGGCGGTCGGATCCGTCTCCTTAGCTGGACAAAGGCGTCCGTTGCCCGTGTTGCGCAAGCAACCCCTGCGATGGACGCCGCTTTTTTTTGCCGTTGCCGTTCGTTCAAGCCCGATTTTCTTCGGCCGTTCTTTCGGCCCTGCTCTTTCACCAGGGAGGTCGTCCATGACCCAGCAAGCCCCCTCCGGCACCGTCCGCCACTCTCGCCGCTCGATCCTGCGCGGCGCGGCGGCTATGGGCGGCGCCGGCCTGATCGGCACGCTCCCTGCCCGAGCGGTTCGCGCCGCGGGCAAACCCGAAACGACTTCGGCCAAGCTCGGCTTCATCGCGCTGACAGATGCGGCACCGCTGTTCGTCGCTGACGAGAAGGGCCTGTTCAAGAAGAACGGGATGACCGGCGTCGAGGTCCTCAAGCAGTCGTCCTGGGGAACGACCCGCGACAACCCGGTGCTCGGGTCGGGCAGCAACGGCATCGCCGGCGCCCACATCCTGACACCGATGCCCTACCTGATCAGTGCCGGCGCGGTCACAGCCAACAATGTCCAGGTTCCGATTGCGATCCTCGCCCGGCTCAACCTCGGCGGTCAGTGCATCTCCGTCAGCAACGAATACGCGGACCTGAAGGTCGGACTCGACACCAGGCCGTTCAAGGCGGCGCTGGCCGCGAAGGCCAAAGGCGGCAAGACCGTCAATGCGGCGATGACCTTCCCCGGCGGCACCCACGACATGTGGATCCGCTACTGGCTCGCGGCTGGAGGAATCGACCCTGGCAAGGACGTCGCCACGATCGTCGTACCACCACCGCAGATGGTCGCGAACATGAAGGTCGGCAGCATGGACACCTTCTGCGTCTGCGAACCGTGGAACCGGCAACTGATCAACCAGAAGATCGGCTACACCGCGAACACCACCGGCGAGATCTGGCACAACCATCCCGAGAAGGCACTTGCGCTGCGCGCCGACTACGTCGAGAAAAATCCAAACGCGACGCGCGCGCTGCTCAAGGCGGTGATGGAAGCGCAGATCTACTGCGAGGACCCAGCGCACCGCGAGGAAGTCGCCGAGATCTGCTCGCGTCGGCGTTGGATCAACGCGCCGATCGCCGACATCGTCGACCGGATGCGCGGCGACTTCGACTACGGCACCGGCCGCGTGGTGCAGAACAGCCCGGAACAGATGCGCTACTGGAAGGACCACGCGAGCTACCCGTTCCAGAGCCACGACCTGTGGTTCATCACCGAAAACATCCGCTGGGGCTACCTGCCGCCGAGTTTCGACGCCAAGTCGTGGATCGCGAAAGTGAACCGCGAGGACATCTGGCGCGAAGTCGCGGCCGATCTGGGCGTCTCGTCGGCCGATATCCCGACGTCGACGTCGCGCGGGGTCGAGAAGTTCTTCGACGGCAAGATCTTCGATCCGGCTGATCCGAAGTCGTACCTCGACAGCCTCGCCATCAAGAACCTCAAGAGCGTCGCCGCCTGACCCGGCCCCGCTTCGAGTCATTCGAGGAACCACATGGAAAACGTCGAGACCCTCGCTCCTGTCGAAGGCCTGCCGCGCGTCCACGCCGAGCGGGTCGCGGCACCGGGCGCGGCCGCCCGCGCGGCGGTCGCGCGCTTCGGGCAGGCGTTGATGGCCCGCGCGGTGCCGCCGCTGCTCGTGCTGGCCGTGCTGGTCGGAATCTGGGAACTGCTCGGATCGCGGCCGGGGTCGTCGCTGCCCAGTGCGAGCCGGACCTTCATCGAAACCTGGGACCTGATCCGCGATCCGTTTTTCGACAACGGCGGCAACGACGTAGGGCTGTTCTGGCAGCTGCTCGCCAGCCTCAAGCGCGTGGCCTACGGCTACTCGCTCGCTGCCGTGGCCGGCGTCGCGCTCGGCGTACTGATCGGGCAGTCGAGCTGGGCGCTACGCGGCCTCGATCCGATCTTCCAAGTGCTGCGGACGGTTCCGCCGCTCGCCTGGCTGCCGCTGTCGCTCGCTGGTTTTCGTGACAGTCATCCGTCGGCGATCTTCGTCATCTTCATCACGTCGATCTGGCCCATCATCATCAACACCTCGATCGGCATCCGCAACATTCCGGACGACTACCGCAACGTCGCCCGCGTGATCCGGCTCAATGGCTGGGAGTACTTCTGGCAGATCATGCTGCCGGGGGCGGCGCCGTACATCTTTTCGGGCCTGCGGATCGGCGTCGGGCTCTCATGGCTGGCGATCGTCGCGGCGGAGATGCTGGTCGGCGGTGTCGGCATCGGCTTCTTCATCTGGGATGCGTGGAACTCGTCCCGGATCGCCGACATCATTCTCGCGCTGATCTACGTCGGCCTGGTCGGGTTCGTCCTCGACCGCCTGGTCGCGTGGGCCGGCCGCCGCGTGACGCGCGGCACCGCCAATGGCTGATCAAGTCGGCATCGAGCGGATCACCGCCGATCGAGCGGGTCGCCTTCCATTGCGTCCAGGAGTCCCCATGCGCAGACCCCATCTGAGTCTCTCGCAGGTCGCCATCAGCTTCACCCGCGGCGGGACCACGAGCCACGTCCTCAGGAGCGTCTCGTTCGACGTCGACAACGGCGAGTTCGTTTCTCTGATCGGTCATTCCGGCTGCGGCAAGTCGACGGTGCTGAACATCGTCGCCGGGCTGCTGCGCGCCGACACCGGCGGCGTCATCGTCGACGGCCGCGAAGTCGACTCGCCCGGCCCCGACCGCGCGCTGGTGTTCCAGAACCACTCGCTGCTGCCCTGGCTCACCGTCTACCAGAACGTCGAGATCGCGGTCGACAAGATCTTTCGCGACACCCGATCGCGGGCCGAGCGCCGCGACTGGATCCTGAAGAACCTCGAGATGGTCCATATGACCCATGCGCTGCAGCGCCTGCCGAGCGAAATCTCCGGCGGGATGAAGCAGCGGGTCGGGATCGCGCGAGCGCTGGCGATGGAGCCGAAAGTCCTGCTGCTCGACGAGCCGTTCGGAGCCCTCGATGCGCTGACCCGCGCCCGCCTTCAGGACGAGGTGATGCGGATCCAGGCCGAACTGGGCAACACGGTGATGATGATCACGCACGATGTCGACGAAGCGGTGTTGCTGTCGGACCGGATCGTGATGATGACCAACGGCCCGGCGGCAACGATCGGCGAGGTGCTCGAGGTCGCGCTGCCGCGGCCGCGCGACCGGATCGCGCTCGCCGGCAATGCCGTCTACAACCGCTGCCGCCAGCAGGTGCTCAGCTTTCTCTACGAGAAGCAGCGCAAGGTCGAGGCGATCAACGGCGAGCGCACCCGCCACGAGACGGCGGCCGCCGTGGCCGCGGCGCACTGAAGGACCACGAATCGATGCAACGGAGAGCGAATCGATGAAACGCGACGACATCCAGACCCAGCGCCTGGTGGTGATCGGCAACGGCATGGCCGGGATCCGTACCGTCGAGGAGCTGATCAAGATCGCTCCGGACTTCTACCGGATCACCGTGTTCGGTGCCGAGCCGCACCCGAACTACAACCGGATCCTGCTGAGCCCGGTATTGGCCGGCGAGCAGACGATCGACGAGATCATCCTCAATCCGCTCGCCTGGTACCAGGACAACGACATCCGGCTGCGCAGCGGAGTGCGCGTAGTCGACGTCGACCGGCGGCGGCGCATCGTCAAGGGCGACGACGGCAGCGAGGAGCCGTACGACCGGCTGTTGATCGCCACCGGTTCGAACCCGTTCATTCTGCCGGTGCCGGGCAAGGATCTCGAGGGCGTCATCGCCTATCGCGACATCCAGGACACCGAGACGATGATCGCCGCCGCGGCGCGCTATCGGCACGCGGTCGTGATCGGTGGTGGGTTGCTCGGCCTCGAGGCGGCCAACGGCCTGATGCGGCGCGGGATGGCGGTGACCGTCGTTCACCTGATGCCGTGGCTGATGGAGCGCCAGCTCGACCGGACGGCAGCCGACCTGCTCAAGGCGTCGCTCGAACAGCGCGGCCTCGCGTTCCGGCTCGGCGCCCAGACCTCGGCGCTGCTCGGCTCCGACGATCACGTCGTCGACGACAAGACCGTCGCGGCCGGGCGCGTGCGCGCCGTGCGGCTGGCCGACGGCACCGAATTGCCGGCCGACCTCGTGGTGATGGCGGCCGGCATCCGGCCGAACACGACCCTGGCCCAGAAGATCGGGCTGCACTGCGACCGCGGCATCGTCGTCAGCGACACGCTGCAGACGGTGACCGATCCGCGGATCTACTCGGTCGGCGAGTGCGCCGCCCACCGCGGAATCGCCTACGGCCTGGTGGCGCCGCTGTTCGAGCAGAGCAAGGTTTGCGCCACGCACCTGGCCGAGTTCGGGATCGGCCGCTACCAGGGCTCGCAGCTCAGCACCAAGCTCAAGGTCACCGGGATCGACCTGTTCTCGGCCGGCGATTTCACGGGCGGCGAAGGATTCGAGGAGATCGTGATGAGCGATCCCTATGCCGGCATCTACAAGAAACTGGTGATCCGCGACGACCGGCTCGTGGGCGCCTGCCTCTATGGGGACACGGTCGACGGCAGCTGGTACTTCAAGCTGCTGCGCGACGGCCGCTCGACCGAGGACATCCGCGACAAGCTGATGTTCGGCGAGTCGAGCATCGGCGACCTCGGGCACCAGGGGCAGACCCGGGCGATGACGATGGCCGATGCCGACGAGGTCTGCGGCTGCAACGGCGTCAACAAGGGGACGATCTGCCGCTCGATCCGCGAGAAAGGGCTGTTCACCCTCGAGGACGTCCGCAAGCACACCAAGGCGAGTGCGAGTTGCGGCTCCTGCACCGGCCTGGTCGAGCAGCTGCTGATGTTCACCGCCGGCGGCGACTACAGCACGAGCCCGTCGCAGAAGGCTCTGTGCGGCTGCACCGCGCTCGGCCACCAGGCCGTTCGCGACGCCATCCGCAAGGAGCACCTGCTGTCGATCCCGGCGGTCCATGCGGCGCTCGACTGGCGCACGCCCAATGGCTGCGCCACCTGCCGTCCGGCATTGAACTACTACCTGCTCAGCACCTGGCCGAAAGAGGCCGCCGACGACCCGCAGAGCCGGTTCATCAACGAGCGCAGTCACGCCAACATCCAGCGCGACGGCAGCTACTCGGTGATCCCGCGGATGTGGGGCGGCGAGACCTCGGCGAGCGAGTTGCGCCGGATCGCCGATGTCGTCGACAAGTACGCCATTCCCACGGTCAAGGTCACCGGCGGCCAGCGAATCGACCTGCTGGGCGTGAAGAAGGAGGACCTCAGCGGCGTCTGGAAGGACCTGGACATGCCGTCGGGTCATGCCTACGCCAAGGCGCTGCGCACCGTCAAGACCTGCGTCGGCTCCGACTGGTGCCGGTTCGGCACCCAGAACAGCACGCAGATGGGCAAGGACCTCGAGCGGGCGTTATGGCGGATGTACGCGCCGCACAAGGTCAAGCTCGCGGTCAGCGGCTGCCCGCGGAACTGCGCCGAGTCGGGGATCAAGGACGTCGGGGTCATCGGCGTCGATTCGGGCTGGGAGATCTACGTCGGCGGCAACGGCGGTATCAAGACCGAGGTCGCGCAGTTCTTCGTCAAGGTCAAGACCGATCGCGAGGTGCTCGAGTACGCCGGCGCGTTCCTGCAGCTCTATCGCGAGGAAGGCTGGTATCTCGAGCGCACCGTCCACTACCTGGCGCGCGTCGGGCTGGACCATGCCAAGGCGCAGGTCATCGACAACGCCGAGCGCCGAGCCGAGCTCTACCAGCGGCTGCAGTTCACCCTCGACGGCGAACCCGATCCGTGGCACCAGGGCGAGCAGGCGCGGATCGACACCCGCCAGTTCATCCCGATCCGCCCGGCCGGCATCGAGCCGGACGGCGGGCCGGGCCACTCGCCGGGGGCACGTACGCCGGCGGAGGTGCAATGATGGCCGACGCACGCACAACGGACGGGACGGGCGCGCCGAACGGGACGGGCGCTCCGAACGGGTTGGGCGCGCCGAACGGGTTGGGCGCGTCGAACGATTTGGGCGCGCCGAACGGGCTGGGCGCAACGGATGCGCTGGGCGCGGCTGACGGCACGGACGCGACGGACGGGAACTGGATCGCGACCTGTGCGGTCACCGACATCCCCCGGCTCGGGGCGCGGATCGTCCGCGGCCGAGCGTTCGACATCGCTGTCTTCCGGACCGCCGACGACCGCGTGTTCGCGCTGCTCGATCGCTGTCCGCACCGCGGCGGCCCGCTGTCGCAGGGCATCGTCTACGGTGACCACGTCGCCTGTCCGCTGCACAACTGGCAGATCGGCCTGGCCAGCGGCGAAGCGCTGGCACCGGACGCGGGTTGCACCCGACGCTTCGACGTCAGGGTCACCGGCGGCATCGTCCAGCTGCGCCGCGATGCGCTGACGGGAGCGCCCCCCTCCCCTCTGCTTGGCGGCGAGGCGACGCGACCGGCGATGATCGCCATCGACCCGGTCGCAGGCTGAGCCGATGGATCGCGCCGCCATCGCTGCCATCGCCGCCATCGCCGACACTTCCAGCGCCGCGGCCCCGGGCGTCGAGAGCTCGAGCGCCGCACCGAGCGCCGCGAACCCGGACGCGACCGTGGGGTTCCCAGGGCCGACCACCGAGACGGCCACCACCTGCCCCTATTGCGGCGTCGGTTGCGGCGTGCTGGTGCGCTCCGAAGGCGAAGGCGACGGGCGCCGGATCGTCGCCGTTCGCGGCGACCCCGCTCATCCGGCCAACTTTGGGCGACTGTGCAGCAAGGGGGCGACGCTCGATCTGACCGCGGCGCCGCTGCGCCAGGCGCAGGCACGCGTCGCCTGGCCGATGCTGCGCACTGGCCGAACTGCGGCGCGCCAGCGCGTGGGCTGGGACGAGGCGCTCGACCACCTCGCGACGCGCTTCGCCGAGACCATCGAGCGTCACGGCCCGGACTCGGTGGCGTTCTACATCTCCGGCCAGTTGCTGACCGAGGACTACTACGCCTTCAACAAACTCGCCAAGGGGCTGGTCGGCACCAACAATATCGACACCAACTCGCGGTTGTGCATGTCGTCCGCGGTCTCGGGCTACAAGATGACGTTGGGGGCCGACGCGCCGCCCGCCTGCTACGAGGACCTCGACGCCGCCGGTTGCCTGTTCATCACCGGTTCGAATACTGCCTGGGCCCACCCGATCGTGTTCCGACGGATCGAGGCGGCCCGCGCGGCACGGCCCGAGTCGAGGATGATCGTCGTCGACCCGCGCCGCACCGAGACCGCGGCGGCGGCCGACCTCCACCTGCCGATCCTGCCCGGGACCGACATCGCGCTCTACCAGGCGATGCTCCACTGGATGCTCTGGGAAGGACGGGCCGATCATTCGTTCATCGAGGGCCATACCGAAGGATTCGAGGCGCTGCGCTCGTCGATCCGCGAATGCACGCCGCGCTGGGCCGCGGCCGTCTGCGGCGTCGACGAGGCGGCGATCGTCCAGGCGGCCGACTGGTTCTCGGCGGCGCCGGCGACGCTGTCGCTCTGGTGCCAGGGGCTGAACCAGTCGGCCCAGGGCAGCGCCAACAACGCGGCGCTGATCAACCTCCACCTGGCCACGGGCCAGATCGGCCGCCCCGGCGCCGGTCCGTTCTCGCTGACCGGGCAGCCCAATGCGATGGGCGGCCGCGAGGTCGGCGGCATGGCCAACCTGCTGTCGGCGCACCGCGACCTCGACGATCCGGAGCATCGCGCCGAAGTTGCGCGGCTCTGGGGAATCGACAGCGTGCCGGCGCGCCCTGGCCACACGGCCGTGGAACTGTTCGAGGCCGTCGGTCGCGGTGAGGTCAAGGCGATCTGGATCGCCTGCACCAATCCGCTGCAATCGATGCCCGACCTGAACCGGGTGCGCGCCGCGCTCGGAAACGCGGAACTGGTCGTGGTCCAGGAGGCCTTCGCCGCGACCGCGACCGCCGAGGCGGCCGACGTCCTGCTGCCGGCCACGACCTGGGGAGAGAAGGCCGGGACCGTGACCAACTCGGAGCGGCGGATCTCGCGCGTGCGCGCCGTGCTGCCCGCGTTCGGCGAGGCGCGCGACGACTGGACGATCGCCGCGGCGTTCGCCCGGCGGCTGGCGGCCGAACTGGCGCGCCGCGGGCTCGGCGACGATCGCAGTGCGCTGTTCGACTGGGCCGATCCCGAAGCGGTCTGGAACGAACACCGCGAGACCACGCGCGGTCGCGACCTCGATATCTGTGGGCTCGACTGGGGCCGCCTGGAACGCGACGGTCCGCAGCAGTGGCCGTTTCCCGCCGGCGCGAACGAAGGTACCAAACGGCTCTACGGCGACGGCCAGTTCCCCACGCCCAGCGGCCGGGCGCGGTTCGTCGCCGTCAGCCACGGCCGCAGCGCCGAACGCGTCGATGCGCGGCACCCGATCGCGCTCAACACAGGCCGGTTGCGCGACCAGTGGCACGGGATGAGTCGCACCGGCCTCGTCGGCCAATCGTTCGGCCACACCCCCGAGCCGGCGCTACAGATGGCCGCGGTCGACATGGCCCGGCGCGGGCTACGTGAAGGCGAACTCGCGCGAATCACCAGCCGCCGCGGCGCCGTCGTGCTGCCGCTCCAGGCCAGCACCGAACTGCGCAGTGGTTCGGCGTTCGTCGCGATGCACTGGGGCAGCGAATTCGTCACCGGCCAGGTCGACGGCGTCACCGCGGCCGGGATCAACGCGCTCACGATCGCGGCGACCGACCCGCGATCGCGGCAGCCCGAGCTCAAACATGCGGCAGTCCGCGTCGAGCCGGCGGCGCTCGACTACCGGGTCCTCGCCTTCGGCTGCCTGCCGGCCGCGACGATCGTCGCGCGACGCACGTGGCTCGCCGGCTGGATGCGCCGTTTCGGCTATGCGAGTTGCGTGCCGTTCGGCCGCGAGCGCGAGGGCCTGCGCGTGCGGCTCGCCAGCGCCACGCCGTTCACCGAAGCGGACCTGGCCGAGTTGTCCGCGGCCTTCGAGGTCGAGGGCATGCGCACGCTGCGCTACGACGATTCCCGGCGCCGGGTTTCGCGCCGGATCGCACTCGACGACGGCCGACTGGGCTTCGTCCTCCTGGTCGGCGACGATCAGTCGGCGGGCTGGCTTGCGCAATGGATGGAAGCCGGTGCGCCGATCGAAGCACCCGGACGGCTGTTGCTCAGTGGCGGGGTCGAGGCGCCCGGCGGCGCACCGGTCCGCGGCCGGATCGTCTGCAACTGCCACGACGTGTCCGAGCACGAGATCGGAGCGGCCCTGGCCGCCGATGCCGACGACGACGGCAATCGCGAGGCGGGCGACGCCGGAGGCAACGCATTGGCTCGGCTCCAGCGGTTGCAGCAACGACTGAAATGCGGGACCGACTGCGGGTCGTGTCTCCCGGAGCTGCGCCGCCGGATTGCCGCGCAAGGAGTGACGACATCATGACGCCCGCCAATCCACGCCCCACGTCAAGCGCCGACTGCGACCGCTCCGAGCCCACGGCCAGTGCCAGTGCCAGTGGAGCAGTCCCCACCGGCCGCGGCGACAATCGTTCGGCTGGCCGGGAGGTCGCGCTCCAGGGTGATGATGAACGACCGCCGTGCCCGCCGGTGATGCTGGTTGGTGCCGGTCCCGGTGACCCTGAGTTGCTGACGTTGAAGGCGGTGCGCGCGATCGCCGCCGCCGACACCATCCTGATCGACGACCTGGTCGATCCGGCCGTCCTCGTCCATGCCCGCCCAGCGGCGCGGATTACCTGGGTCGGCAAGCGCGGCGGCTGCCCGTCGACGCCACAGGCGTTCATCGAGCGACTGATGATCCGCGAAGCCCGCGCCGGCGCGCGCGTGGTCCGCCTCAAGGGCGGCGATCCGCTGATCTTCGGCCGCGCCGGCGAGGAGATCGCGGCGTTGCGCGCTGCCGGCGTCCCCTACGGGATCGTCAACGGCATCACCAGTGCGCTCGCGGCCGCCGCCGAACTCGGCTTCTCGCTCACGCATCGCGAACACTGCCATGGGGTCGCGTTCGTCACTGGCCATCCGCAGGCGGGAAGCGTCGCCTCGGCCCGCGAACTGGACGGCTGGCGGGCGATGATCGACAGCGGTGTCACGCTCGCCGTCTACATGGGCTTGACCCGGATCGACACCTGGCGCCAGGGCCTGCTCGATGCCGGGATCGATCCGGCGACCCCGGTGGCGTGCGTCGAGGCCGCGGGCAGCGATCGGCGCCTGTCCCTGGTCACCACCATCGCGCAACTGGCCGGCGCCGTCGGCGACCACGGGGTCCGCAGCCCGGCGATGATGCTCGTCGGGCCGGCGGCCGGTGAAGCCTCGGTGCCGGGGACGATCGCACCGCCAGCGCTATCGCCCGATGAGGCGGCTCCGGTGACCGCGATCGACGGCGTCACGTTGCGGCGCTCGGCACGACGCTACGCCTGACCGCATCGGCTCCGACTCGACCGGGGGCCTCGGGCGTTGGCGTCAGATTGACGCTCGACCCCGGGCCTTCGGGATCCTATCGGGCGAGGACCGGCGGATGGTCGTCTCGTGCGACGATAACCGGCGCTGCGCCCGGGTCCGCAAGCATCGCGGGCGATCGGTGCCACCACCGGGTCGACGATCGGAACCAACGGTCGATGGCCGGGGGCGTGCCCAATGCCCGGAGGGCCTGCTCGCGCTCGGTGCTGACCGCGGGAGATCCACCATGTTGACCGAAGAGAAGAACCGCCTTCTGACGCGCGTCGGGCCGGGGACGCCGATGGGTGACCTGCTGCGTCGCTACTGGATGCCGATCGCCGGCGTCACGGAGTTCGAGTCGGTCCGGACCCGGCCGGTACGGTTGCTCGGCGAGGACCTGGTGCTCTATCGTGATCTGAGCGGCACGTTCGGCCTGGTCGATCGGCGCTGCGCCCATCGGCGGGCCGACCTCGCCAACGGGATGGTCGAGTCCCGCGGCCTGCGCTGCCACTATCACGGCTGGGCGTACGACCAGACCGGCCAGTGCATCCAGCAGCCGTTCGAGGACACGTGCTTTCCCGATCGCGACACCAAGGCCCGGGTGCGAATCAAGGCCTATCCGGTCGAGGTCCGGGCCGGACTGGTCTGGGCCTACCTCGGGCCGGAGCCGGCGCCGCTCGTCCCCGACTGGGAGGCATTCTCGTGGGACAACGGCTTTGTCCAGATCGTCATCTCGGAGGTCCCGTGCAACTGGTTCCAGTGCCAGGAGAACTCGATCGATCCGGTCCACTTCGAATGGATGCACGAGTACTGGGGCAAGCGCCTGCGCACCGGCGACACGACGCTGGCGCCCACGCACCTGAAACTGGCGTTCGACGAATTCGAGTTCGGCTTCACCTACCGCCGGGTCAAGCAGGACAGCAACGAGCACGATGACGCCTGGACCATCGGCCGGGTCTGCCTCTGGCCGAACGGATTCTTCCTCGGCGAGCACTTCGAATGGCGGGTCCCGATCGACGACGAGAACACGTTGTCGATCACCTGGAAGTACACCCGGGTGCCGAAGGAGCGTGAACCCTACGTTCAGCCGTCCATACCGACCTGGTACGGGCCGATCGCCGATGGCGACGGCCGCCTGATCGACACCCACGTCATGAACCAGGACTTCGTCGCCTGGGTGGGCCAGGGCCGGATCGCCGACCGCACCCAGGAGCACCTCGGCGCCAGCGACCGCGGCGTCGTCGCGCTGCGGCGCCGGTTCTTCGACGAACTCGACAAGCTCGCCGCCGGCGCCGAGCCGAAGGGGCTGATCCGCGATCCGGCCAGGAATATCCGCGTGGTGCTGCCGATGATGGACCGGAGCAAGCTGCTGGCGAGCCTGCCGGCGGCCGAGATCCAGGCCGACCCGCGGCTGGTGCTGTTCTACACCACCTACATCTTCCAGGCCGGGCAGCCCGAGAAGGTCCGTCGCGAGCAATCGGAAGCGATGGGGTTCGAGATCAAGGCGTTCGACGGGATCGTGAAGTCCCGCGCCGCCGGCGGCGTCTAGAAGGCGCGAATAAATCGCTGAACTGCGCCGGATAGCGCCCTGCGTCCCGTGCCGAGCACGACTTGTTCCGCCCCGAGGACGCCTCGCGGCACATCGCTCGCGCCGGGCCTCGTCGATGTCGACGATGTCAGTCAACATCGTCTTTCGTCGAGATTGCTCGTATCTCACACACCACTCGACTGCGACCGGAAAGTATGTCGTCAGCAACCTTGCCAACTCAGCGCGTGCCGACCCGCTAATCTGATGGCGTCGCCAACCGCCGGAGCTTGGGGCTCGACTCGGTGATCGCGGACTGACATGCTTGAGACGTGGCCTCCGACCCGGCGGGTACGGACCTAGCCCCACAATCCCGGCGGTACGGACTTGGCCATCAAGAAAGGGGGCGCCCGACGCCGCCCCAAGACCCCCGTCAGCGCGACGCGAATCAGGTCGGCCGCGCGACCTCCTCCCGAGAGAGACCAGTCATGAGCATCCGCAAGAAAGCGTGCATTGCCGGCGCCTACGAACATCCGACACGAAAGGCGCCGGATAAGACGGTTGCCCAGTTGCACGCCGAGTGCGCGCGCGGCGCGCTCGCCGATGCCGGGCTGTCGATCAAGGACGTCGACGGCTACTTCTGCGCCGGCGATGCCCCGGGGCTCGGTGCCAACAACATGGTCGACTACCTCGGTCTCAAGGTCCGGCATGTCGATTCGACCGATACCGGCGGCTCGTCGTACCTGATCCACGTCTCCCATGCCGCGCAGGCGATCGCGCTGGGCAAATGCGATGTCGCGCTGATCACGCTCGCCGGGCGGCCGCGAAGCGAGGGATCGACCGGCACCGCCCCGCGGCCGATCGCAGCGGCCACGCCCGATGTCGCGTGGGAGCAAGCCTACCTGCCGGTCACCGTCAACATGTACGCACTGGTCGCGGCCCGGCACATGCATGAATACGGCACCACTGCCGAACAGTTGGCCTGGATCAAGGTCGCCGCTTCGCATCACGCCCAGCACAACCCTCATGCGATGCTGCGCGACGTGGTAACGGTCGAGGAGGTGCTCGCGTCGCCGATGATCAGCGATCCGCTGCACCGGCTCGATTGCTGCGTGGTCAGCGACGGTGGCGGCGCGCTCGTGGTCACGCGGCCGGAGATCGCCCGGTCGCTCGCACGACCGGTAGTCAACGTGCTGGGGGCGGGCGAAGCGATCAAGGGCCAGTTCGGCGGCGACGTCGACCTGACCTGGTCGGGGGCTGCGCTCTCCGGTCCCCGCGCATTCGACGAAGCCGGGGTCACGCCGGCCGACATCCAGTACGCATCGATCTACGACAGCTTCACGATCACCGTGCTGATGCAGTTGGAGGATCTCGGCTTCTGCGAGAAGGGCGACGGTGGTCGGTTCGTGGCCGAGGGAAACCTGGTCTCGGGCAGCGGCAAGCTGCCGTTCAATACCGATGGCGGGGGGTTGTGCAACAACCATCCGGCCAACCGCGGCGGCATCACCAAGGTAATCGAGGCCGTTCGCCAGCTTCGCGGCGAGGCGCATCCGAAGGTACAGGTTCCGAACTGCACGCTCGCGCTGGCACAGGGGACCGGCGGATTGCTCGGCTCACGCCACGGCAGCGCGACCCTGATCATGGAACGGGGGTAGACGATGACAACGATTCACCAGGATCGGCCGCTTCCGGCCAGCGCTGTCGATGCGGCGACCGAACCCTACCTTGCGGCGGCGCGCGAGGGGACGCTGCGCTTGCGGCGCTGTACCGGCTGCGGCAAGCCGCATTGGTATCCGCGCCCCGTCTGTCCGTTCTGCCAGGGCGACACCGAATGGATAGACAGCGCTGGGACCGGGACGATCTACAGCGTCAGCGTCACCCGTCGCGCCGGACCGATTCCGTTCGCCATCGCCTACGTGACGCTCGACGAAGGGCCGACGATGCTGACCAACATCGTCGACTGCGATCTCGACGCCCTGCGGATCGGCCAGCGGGTCAAGGTCGTCTTCAAGTCGGCTGAAGGCGACGGCAGGGTCGCGATGTTCACGCCGAGCTGAGAGACACCGCCGAGGCGCCGCTGGGGCCGCTGAGTGAGGCCCCCCTGGAGGAGGCCCCCGCTGACGCCCCGCTGAGGGGCCCCGCTAAGGCCCCCGCTTGAGGCCCCCGCTGAGGCCCCTGGCCCCCCTGAAGCCCGCCTGAGGCTCGCTGAGGCCCCCGCCCCCGGGGCGCCCTGCAGGGCCGCCGCCGACGCGCCGCCTCAGGTCGCGGCGCGCGAACCGGCCCGAAACGCCAGGTGCGCGTACCGGCCGCGCAGCGTTCGCCAGAAGATCCGCGGCGCGAACAGGGTTGCGGGCGCAGCGAGCATGTGGACCACGTCGATGAAGGCCCGCGCCACGACCGGATCGCGAACCGCGACGCGCTGCAGGCGGCCGATATAGCCATTGACGAGGCGCACCGATCACGGCCGCGGGCCGTGGGCCTGGGAGATCTGCAGGTCGCTTCCGGCCGCCATCTGCCACGGGGTGTCGATGATCCGCGCCGCGTCCCGAAAGAACTGCCGCGCCATCAGTGGCCCGGAGCCGCCGATGGCCTGTTGCAGCGCCAGCGCCTCGCAGGCAACGACCGTCATTCCCTGGACGTAAACCGGATTGAAGCTCGCAAGGGCATCGCCCATCACCAGGAAATTGGCCGGGAACCGCGGCATCCGCTCGAACCGCCGACGCTGGCTGTGCTCGAACAGGTAACGGGCCGGTGCGCCGATCGATTCGCCGGACTCGGCCAACGACGCGATCTCGGGGCTGTTGATCTCGCGCGCCCGCTTGGCGATGGCCTCGACCGTCGGTTCGACGTGATCGCCGGCATAGCCGCCGAAGCCGGCGACCCACCGCATCTGCCCCGCGGCGTCCGGTTCCTGGGCGAGCAGCACGGCCGGGCGCGGGAACGCCGTTGTTGCCGCGCCGATCACGGCGGCGACTGCGGGGCGCGCCACCCGGCGTCGAAAATAGGCGCTGGTGTAGGCGAACCCGATGACGACGCGATCCTCGGGAACGACGCCGTAACCCCATTCCGACAGCCATTCCGGCGCCCGCGAACCGCGGCCGGTGCAATCGACGACGAGGTCCGCGTCGAGCGTCCCGCCGGGCTCGCGGCCGTCTAGAATCGACCCGAGCCGGACGAGAAGACGGCACGACAGGGGAGATCAGGTGCAACCGAATGCCATCAAGAACGACGTGATGTCCGGCAAGATGGTCGCCGGCGCCATGGTCTTCGAGTTCTTCTCACCGGGGACGACGACCATCATGGCCAACGCCGGCTGTCGCTTCGTGTTCTACGACATGGAGCACACCGGGCTCGGGTTCGAGACCCTCAAATGGCTGTTCGCATCCGGCCGCGGGCTGCCGATCGAGCCGATGGTGCGAGTCCCGCGCGGCGAGTACGCCTGGCTCGCGCGGGCGCTCGACATGGGCGCCCGCGGCGTGATGATTCCGATGGTCGAATCGGCCGACCAGGCGCGCTCGATCGTCGAGGCCTGCCGCTATCCGCCCATCGGCCGGCGCGGCGCGGCGTTCGGCTTCGCCCAGGACGACTACCGCGGCGGCGACGTCGGCCAGAAGATTCGCGCCGCCCACGAGCGCACGCTGATCGTGGCGCAGATCGAGACCGAACGAGGGCTCGAAAACGTCGAGGCGATCGCCGCCGTCGAGGGGATCGACGTGCTCTGGGTCGGCCACTTCGACCTGTCGAACTTCCTCGGGATTCCCGGCGGTTTCGCCGATCCGCGGTTCGATGCCGCGATGCGTCGCGTGGCGGCCGTGGCGCGCGCGCACGGCAAGGCGGCCGGTTTCATGGCCACCGACGAGGGCTGGATCGAGCGCGTCCGGGAGATGGGATACACGATGCTGGCGATCGGTACCGACGTCGGCCTCCTCGGCACGGCGGTCAAGCAACTGGTCGAGCGCGTCGCCGCCACCGCGCCCGCGAGGGCCGGCGCCGCCGGAGCCGTGCGATGAGCTTTCGCCTGGGATTGACGCGCGACCTGCTGACGCCGGCCGGCGAGCCGTCATTCGGCACCGGCGCGCTCGAGGTGCTGGCCGGCAATCCGGAGATCGAG
>JBEVJQ010000262.1:0-5366 GCA_040510055.1 Burkholderiaceae bacterium
GCGTCGCCGCTCGCCGGCTTCTTCGCAGTTTCGCCGCTGCGGCATCCGCCATTCCGACGCTACTACTACGGCTCGGTCGGGACGGCGCTCGGCTTCACGATGCTGGCCACGGCGGCCGCCTGGTTGATGGCGACGCTGACGCCGTCGGCGCTGATGGTCGCGCTGGTCCAGACCGCGAGCACGGCGCCGGTGCTGATATTCGGATTGATCGCCGGGTCGCTGGCCGACCTCGTCGATCGCCGCCGGATCATCATCTGGACCCAGATCGTGATGATGGCCGCCGGCACCTTGCTCGGGCTGCTGACGCTATACGGCTGGGCGAATCCGGTGGTGCTGCTGCTGCTGATCCTCGTCATCGGTGCGGCGTTCACGTTCTACATGCCGGCCTCGGGCGCCAGCATCAACGAGATGGTCGGGCGCAACGAGTTGCCGCGGGCCGTGGCGCTCGGCGCCGTCGCCTTCAACGTCTCGCGCGCCGTGGGGCCTGCGCTCGCCGGCGCGATCGCAGCCTGGTGGGGCACGGCCTGGTCGATGTTCCTCGCCACGATCTGCTTCGTGCCGATGTTCTTCGGCGTGCGCTCGATCAAGCGCGCCGAGCGCTCGCTGGCCGGCGTCCCGGAGACACTGCTGTCAGGTGTCATGACCGGGATCCGCTACGCGCGCCACTCGCTGGCCATGCGCTCGTTCCTGATCCGCAACCTCGCATTCGCCGCTTGCGCGAGCGCGCTGTGGGCGCTGATGCCGGTGATTGCGCGCGATCAGCTCGGCCTCGGCGCCGGCGGCTTCGGGTTGCTGTTCGGGATGTTCGGCGCCGGCGCCGTGGTCTCGGCCCTGTTGATGCCGGGGCAGTTGCAGAAGCGTTCGCTGACAGCGGTGGTGACCTATGCGGTGCTGTTCTGGACCGTGGCCGTGCTGCTGATCGCCGCCAGCCGTTTCACGCCGCTGGCACTGTTCGGCTCGGCCATTGCCGGTGCCGCCTGGGTCGGGACGCTGGCGAGCCTCGGGGCGGGCACGCAGAGCGCGGCGCCGGGGTGGGTCCGGGCGCGCGCGATGGCGATCAACCTGCTCGCGGTCCAGGCGAGCCTGGCGATCGGAAGCGCGATCTGGGGTGCGCTCGCCAGCGCCTTCGGGACGCAGACCACGCTGTTCCTGTCGGCCGGGGTCATCGTGTTGCTCCACTTCCTGATTCGCAACGTCCGGGTCGATCTCGGCGAAGAGGCCGATGTCACGACGGTTCCGTTGCCCGAGATGGGGATCCGCGCCGAGCCGCTACCGAACGACGGCCCGGTGCTGGTCCAGTTCGAATACCGGATCGACGCCGAGCACGTGCCGGCGTTCCTGCAGTCGATCTACGCGGTCGGCGACACCCGTCGGCGCAATGGTGCCAGCGCGTGGCGCGTGTTCCGCGATCTCGGCGAAGACGGCAAGTTCGTCGAGCGCTACATCGTCGGTTCGTGGGCCGAGTACATCCGCCTGCGCTCGCGGATGACGATCACCGATCGCCGCATCCAGGAGCTGGTCTTCAGCCTGCAACGGCCCGGCATCGACATCCGCGTCTCGCGCCTGATCGGCGTCGATCCGGATTCCGATCCGGCGCAGCACGTCGCGCGACCGCGGCCGGAGCGGAAGTCGGCGGACACGTTCCTCCGCCCCGAGACCGAGCACCCCGATCCGGAGTGGGTCCATCCTCCGCCGCCGAAGCGCGGCGCGGCAGCGGCAGCCGGTGCCGCAGCAGTCGGCAAGGCAGTGACGACCGGGAAGGCAGCGTCGACCGAGAAGGAAGCGACGACCGAGAAGGCAGCGACGACCGAGAAGGCAGCGACGACCGAGAAGCCAGCGTCAAAGGAGGACGCACGGCCGACCGAGAAGGCAGCGACGAAGGGGGAGGGAGCGACGGCCGAGCTCCCGGCGCTGACGGCCGACGGCCAGCCGTTCGTTCCCCAGCCGCCTCTACCCCCCACCGACAGGGCATCCCTGGCGGCGGAGCGGTCGGACGCACAGTCTCCCGTCGTGGACGCGGGGGTGCTGTCGCAATCGCCGGCGTCGGGGCCACCATCGAGGTCACCGAGCGCGGAGGTGGGGACACCATCGGAGTCATCGGAATCGCCGGGCGCGGAGGCGGGGACACCATCGGAGTCATCGGAATCGCCGGGCGTGAAGGCGGGGACGCCGTCGGCCGACGGACCGCCGGCGGGCCCGGGCGTCGACGGCAAGCGCTGAATGCGCGATGCCGACCGCGTCGCTCAGCGAAGTGTCGCCAGGTATGCGGCCATGTCGGCCGCGTCGGACTGCGGGACCTCCATTGCCGGCATCGCCGTTTCGGGATCGATCGACTGCGGGTCGACGATCCACTGGATCATCCGGTCGGCCGCATTCGGGACGGCGCCGGCGATCAATTGCCGGCGGGCCATGCCGGCGAGCGGCGGCCCGACATGGACGTCCGATCCGGTGACTCCCGGGATCACGTGGCACGCGTTGCAGGCGAACTGGTGAAGGGCCGTGCGGCCCCGTGCGGGATCGGGGGCGGCGCGGGCCAGCGCGGTGCTCGCCTCCGCGGCTCGCGACGCTGTTCGCGGCTCGGCTCGCGGCTGGCCATCGGCGCCAGTGAGCCGTCGATAGTCGGACGGCAACAGCAGCGGCATCCGATCGAGGAATGCGACGACGGCCCAGATGTCGTCGTCCGGTATCCGGTAGGCCCATGCCGGCATGCCGCTCATCTTGATCCCGTTGCGCGTGATCCAGTAGAGTTCGCGCACGTGCCACCGTGCGCTGGCATCGACCAGCGGGCCGGGCAACGGCTGCATGCTGCGACCGATCTCGCCCTGCGCCACCGCCGGGCCGCCATGGCATTGCTCGCATCGGTCGCGATAGACGATCGCACCGCGTTCGGCCCGGGACGCGAAATCGGGCGGCTGCTCGATCGTGCGCGCCCGCACCCGGACCGACCAGGCCATCGCTTCGGCGAGCAACGAATAGACGGGCTGCCTGTGCTGGCTCAGCGACGAGACGTCGTAGCCGCCGATCCAGATGAAGACGGCGGCGGCCGCGGTCGCCAGCGTCGCCGAAACGAACAGCGTGGCGGCGGCCACCGCGGCGATGGCTGACGGGGTCATCGACGGTCGCGAGTCGTTGCGCACGGTGCTTGCGGGCAAGCGCTGTTCCTCGTCCTTCGATCGGGTCACTTTGCTTGTAGCGGCGCTGCTGCTGGCCGGCTGCGTCGATCCGCCGGCGGCCGATCGTGAAGCGGGCCGCCGCCTGCTCGCGCAGTATCCGTGTGGCCGCTGCCACCGGATACCCGGCGTCGAGGCCGCGACCGGTGACGTGGCCGTCCCGCTCGAGCGGTTCGGCCGGCGCAGCTACATCGCCGGCCGGATTCCGAACACGCCGGAGCACCTCGTCACCTGGCTGATCAGGCCCGACGCCCTCGTCCCCGGAACGACGATGCCCGACCTCGGCGTCAGCGAACAGGACGCACGCCGGATGGCGGCCTACCTCGGTGCGCTCAAATGACGGCGGCGATCCCGCATCCGTCGGTGTTCGATCCGGCCGGCCCGCTGGGCGCCGCGCTGGCCGACATCGGCCTGGCGCTGATGTTCAGTGCTGCGGCCGTCTTCGGCGTCGTCATCTGGCTGCTGATCATCGCCATCCGCGGCGAATCGGACGCTGGCGTCCGCGGCGGATCGGACGCTGGCGCTGGCGGCGGATCGGATGCAGACGCCGCCGGCCACCGGCGCTTCGCGTGGCGCTGGATCGTCGGTGGCGGGGTCGCCTTTCCCCTGGTTGTCCTGTCGCTGTGGCTGCTGATGTCGACGGCCCACGTCTCCGGTTTCGTCGCCGACGGCCGGCGGATCGTCTCCGATCCGAAGACGCTGGTGATCATCATCGATGCCCGGATGTGGTGGTGGCGTATCCGCTATGCCGCGGCCGATGGCCGCGATGCCGTCGTGACCGCGAACGAACTGCGATTGCCGGCCGGACGGCCGATCCGGCTCGCGTTGACGTCGGACGATGTGATCCACAGCTTCTGGGTGCCGGCGCTGGCCGGCAAGGTCGACATGGTGCCGGGGCGGATCCATCACCTCGAACTCGACGGGCTGCTGCCGGGCACGCACCGTGGCCAATGCGCCGAGTTCTGCGGCGAACAGCACGCGCGGATGGCGCTGCACGTCGTCGTCGAGCCCGGCGACGACTTCGACCGTTGGCTCGCGCATCAGCAGCGCCCGGCACCGGCACCGGACGACGAGGCCGGCAGCCGCGGCCTGGTGGTGTTCCGCGAGTCGCGCTGCGAAGCCTGCCATGCGATCCGGGGCGCGACCGGCGCGGCCGACGGCGGCCCGGATCTGACGCATGTCGGCAGCCGGCTGTTCATCGGCGCCGGAACGCTCGTCAACGATCGGCAACGAATGGAGCAGTGGCTAGTCGACCTCCAGCGGATCAAGTCCGGCGCGCGGATGCCGTCGTACGAACGGCTCGATGGCGACGATCGGGCTGCGCTTGCGCGCTACCTCGGTTCGTTGCAATGAACGATCACTTGCAGCCGGGCGGCGACGACAGCTCTCGGGCGGCCGCGCGGACTCCGAGCCGGCTGCCGCGCCCGGCCGGCGAGCGCGAGGCGCTCGATCGCGCCTGGCAGTCGGCCTCCGGGTGGCGGTTCCTGTCGTCGGTCAAGAACGAGCACGTCGGCCTGTTCTACATCGGCACGTCGCTGCTGTTCTTCGTCCTGGCCGGCATGCTGGCGCTGGTGATGCGCACCCAGCTCGCGCTGCCGGCGCTCGAGCTGGTCGATGCCCGGACCTACAACCAGCTGTTCACGATGCACGGCACGGTGATGATGTTCCTGTTCGCCGTGCCGGTTGTCGAGGCGATCTCGGTATTCCTGCTGCCCGGGATGCTCGGGGCTCGGGACCTGCCGTTCCCGCGGCTGTCGGCTTACGCGTTCTGGGCCTACGCAATCGGCGGGCTGGCGTTCTTCACCACCGTGTTCTTCGGCGCTGCGCCCGACGGTGGCTGGTTCATGTATCCGCCGTTCACGTCGAAGACCTATTCGCCCGGCATCGGCGCCGACTTCTGGTTGCTCGGCATCGGCTTCATCGAGATCTCGGCGATTGCCGGCGCGATCGAACTGATCGTCGGCGTGCTGTTCACCCGCGCCCCCGGGATGTCGTTGATGCGGATGCCGGTCTATGGCTGGGCGATGCTGGTCGTCGGGCTGATGATCGTGTTCGCGTTCCCGGCCGTCATCGCCGGGACGGCGCTGCTCGAGGTCGAGCGCGCCTTCGACTGGCCGTTCTTCGATGCGAACCGCGGCGGCGACCCGCTGCTGTGGCAGCACCTGTTCTGGTTCTTCGGCCATCCCGAGGTCTACA
>JBEVJQ010000263.1:0-2668 GCA_040510055.1 Burkholderiaceae bacterium
CGCATCGGCGAGGCAGACGAGAATTGGCCCGACTGGTACGCCGCGTACATGGTGGCGGAGCAGGCCGGGACGGAGCTTCCGACGTGAGCGATTACGACGTGATCGTCATCGGCGGCGGATCACCCGGCGAGCATTGCGCGGGCGCGCTCGCCAAAGGCGGCCTGCGTGTTGCGCTCGTCGAACGCGAACTCGTCGGCGGCGAGTGCTCATACTGGGCCTGCATTCCGTCGAAAACGCTGCTGCGCCCCGGCGAGGCTGCGCACGCCGCAAACGAGGCGGCCGCGTTGGCGAAGGTCGACGTCGGCGCTGCGCTTGCCTGGCGGGACTTCATGGTCTCGAACTATTCCGATGCCGGCCAGGAGCGCTGGCTGGCCGACACTGGCATCGACCTGTTTCGTGGCACTGGCCGTCTGGCTGGCCCGGGTGTCGTCGAAGTGAACGGCGTCCGACACAGCGCCGATCATGTCGTCCTCGCGAACGGGGCGGATCCGGTCATCCCGCCGATCCCAGGCTTGCGTGGCCTTGAGGGGATTTGGACGAACCGGGAGGTGACCGGGATGAAAGCGGTGCCGCGCCGGATGCTCGTGCTCGGTGGTGGCCCGGTCGGCGTCGAGATGGCGCAGGCGGTCCGTCGCTTCGGTGGCGAAGTCGCGCTCGTGGAGGGCGCTCCGAACCTGCTCCCGCGCGAGGCCAAGCCGCTCGGCGAGGCACTTGCCGAGGTGTTGCGCCGCGACGGCATCGAACTCTTCCTCGGTGTCAAGGCGGCCGCAGCGCGGCACGATGATGACGAGTACGTCATCGACCTCGAGGCCGGGGTCGAACTGCGCGGCGATCGGCTGCTTGTCGCCACGGGCCGACGGCCGCGCGTCGACGACATCGGCCTGGAGACCGTCGGCGTGAAATCCGACGGACGAGGCGTTCCGGTCGATTCGCGGCTTCGTGCAGGAGAGCGGTTGTGGGCGGTCGGCGACATCACCGGCATCTGGCCACTGACCCACGTCGGTAAGTACCAGGGCGAAGTCGTCGCGGCGAACATCCTCGGCGAGGCGCGAGAGGCCGACTACGACGCCGTCCCGCGAGTCGTCTTCACCGACCCGCAGGCGGCCGCCGCTGGCGCGACCGATGGCCGCTTCAGCGGGACCGCACGCTTGTCGCAGCTCGCGAAGACCGAGACGTACACACGGGCGTACGCCGAGAGCAACGGGTACCTGACCCTGCTCGCCGATGGCGAGCACCTGACCGGCGCGTACGCGCTCGGACCCGAGGCTGGTGAGTGGCTTCAGCAGGCGACGCTGGCGATTCGCGCCCGCGTGCCGATCGAGGTGCTGCGCGACACGATTCAGCCGTTCCCGACCTTCTCCGAGATCTACGTCGAGGCAATCAAGTCGCTGCGCGAGCAGATCGCGGCCACGCAGCAGCAAGTGGAGATGGCGGCGAGATGAATGCGATGTCCGTCGTTGCTGATTCATCGCAATCTGAAGCCAGGGAGGAACCATGGTGACCTCGCCCATCATGTCGCCAGCGCAACGCCAGCAGGACCTGCTGGGCGAAACCCTCGTCGTGATCGGCGGCAGCGCCGGCATCGGCCTCGAGACGGCCCGGCTCGCGCGCGAGGAGGGAGCCGAGGTGATCATCACGGCGCGCAACCCGGACCGCTTGCACCGTGCCGGCCTCGAGCTCCGCGCCAGCATCGCCGCCTTCGACGCCACTGACTTCGACCGGCTCAAAAGGTTCTTCGACGAGCTGCCCACACCGATCGACCATGTGCTGCTTACCGGTCCTGGTCCCTACTATGCGCCGTTCGCCGAGTTCGACATCGACGAGCTACGCCGCGACGTCGATGCTCATCTCTTGTTGCCGCTGCAGGTCGCTCGGAACGCGGTGGGCAAGGTTCGGCCGGGAGGGACGCTACTTTTCATGGGCGGCACCGGCGGCCGCCGCACGGCGCCGGGTCTTTATTTCATGTCGGCGCTGACAGCCGCGCTTCCGGCGTTGACGAAGAACCTCGCACTCGAACTCGCGCCGATCCGCGTGAACTTGATCGCGGCTGGATTTGTCGACACACCGTTGTCGGCGACGCTGCTCGGCGACCAGTTGGACGCACGCCGCGAACAGCTCCGTACGACGCTGCCAATCGGACGCGTCGTCGTGCCAGCTGACGTCGCCGCACTCGCGATCCACCTCATGACCAACTCGGCGCTCACCGGCGCGACCTTCGACATCGACGGCGGTCAGCAGCTCGTCGGAACCTAAGCGTCAGCTCGACATCCACGGGCATGGGGCCACCCCAGTCGGGAGCCCGTTAGTCAGGACATCCAGCGACAGGGAAGGCAATGTCATGACAGCACAATGGCCAATGCCCCCAGGGCTGCACAGGGCCTCGATCCCTACGACAGCTCGACCGTCTGTGTCATGACCAGTTGCCCGTAATCGAGTCGAGGATGATGGAGGCATACTCCGCAGGCGCCTCCTCCCAGACGAAGTGTCCGGCATCGATGATCGCGAGGCGGCTGGTCGGCAGCCGCTCATTGAGAAACTCAGCGTTGCCGAGTGGCACAACGCGGTCGTGGCGGCCGTTGATGATCGTGACCGGAGTGGCGATCTGCGGCAGCAGCTCGGCAAGCGCCGGCAGCTCCCCGGGATACCTGCGGACGTAGCGCATCGACTC
>JBEVJQ010000264.1:0-3166 GCA_040510055.1 Burkholderiaceae bacterium
CGGGCCGCGGCAAGCCGCTGGGCATCGATGAGGTGGCGGGTGGCCTCGACCAGCGGTACGTGAACGCTGACGAAATCGCTCGACCGGACGAGATCGGTCACCGACGATGCCCGTCGAACCTGTGACGGCAGGCTCCAGGCGGCCTCGACGGTGATGTCGGGGTCGAAGCCCGTCACCTCCATCCCGAGCCGTATCGCCACGTCGGCCACGAGGCAACCGATCCGTCCAAGCCCGATCACGCCGAGCCGCTTTCCAGCCAGCTCGAAGCCGGCGAACGACTTCTTCCCAGCCTCGACCTTGGCGTCGAACTCGCGCGGATCGAGCGCCCGCGCCTCGGACGCCAGCTGGTCGACGAAGGTCAGCGCCGACGGGATCCGCCGCGCCGCCAGCAGCATCCCCGCGAGCACCAGCTCCTTGACGGCGTTGGCATTGGCGCCGGGAGCATTGAACACCGGTACGCCGCGCGTCGACATCGCCGCCACGGGGATGTTGTTGGTCCCGGCGCCGGCGCGAGCGATGGCTTTGACCGACGCGGCGACTGGAGCGGCGTGCAGGTCGGCCGAGCGCACGAGGATCGCGTCGGGCTCGGCGAACGAGGTTCCGATCTCATAGCGGCCGCGGGGCAGGCGGCCGAGTCCGGACGGCGCGATCTGGTTCAGGACCAGCACCTTCAACGGCTCGGCGGCGCGCGTGTCCGAACGCTCAGCCATTGGACTTCTCGAACTCGGCCATGTAGTCGACCAGCGCCCGCACGCCCTCGATCGGCATGGCGTTGTAGATCGAGGCACGCATCCCGCCGACCGACCGGTGTCCTTTCAGCTGGAGCAGGCCGCGAGCTTCGGCGCCGGTCAGGAACGACTTGTCGAGCGCGGCGTCGGGCAGCGTGAACGGAATGTTCATCCGCGAGCGATCGGCCTTCGCGACCGGATTGCGATAGAACGACGACGCGTCGAGATAGTCGTAGAGAACCGCGGCCTTCTCGATGTTGCGCTTCTCGATGCCGGCAAGCCCGCCGCCGCGCTTCAGCCACTTGAACACCAGCCCAGCGACGTAGATCGAATACGTCGGCGGGGTGTTGATCATCGAGTCGTTGTCGGCCTGCTGCTTGAGGTCGAGCAGCGTCGGCGTTCCGGAGGGCGCGCGGCCCAGCAGGTCTTCGCGGATGATCACGATCGTGAGTCCCGAGGGACCGACGTTCTTCTGCGCGCCGCCATAGATCACGCCGTAGCGCGCGACGTCGATCTCGCGCGACATGAAGTCGGACGAGACGTCGGCGACCAAAGGAATGTCGCCGCAGTCGGGTGTCCAGTGGAACTCGACGCCGCCGATCGTCTCGTTGGCGCACACGTGGACATAGGCCGCATCGTCGGTCACCTTCCAGTCGACCTGCCGCGGCACGTAGGTGAACTGCCGGTCCTCGGCCGAGGCGGCGACGTGGACCTTGCCGAAGAGCCGCGCTTCCTTGATCGCCTTCTTCGACCATTCGCCGGTGTTGACGTAGTTCGCGGTCTTGCCCTCGACGAGCAGGTTGATCGGCAAGACGGCGAACTGCAGCGTTGCGCCGCCCTGCAGGAACAGCACCTGGTAGTTCGACGGAATCGCCATCAGCTCGCGCAGGTCGGCCTCGGCGGTCTCGTGGATCGACAGGTACTCGGGACCCCGATGGCTCATCTCCATCACTGATTGGCCGCTGCCGTGCCAGTCGAGCAGTTCGGCCGCTGCTTCCTCGAGGACCGGTTCCGGCAACACGGCCGGCCCGGCGCTGAAGTTGAACACCTTGCGCATGTCGTTGGGTGATAGACGGGGGAGGGAAATAGTGACGGATCGGCCACGGAAAAGCCGATCGAGGGCATTCTAGTGGTGACGCCGGACAACATGCGGCGGCAGGGATATAACGATCGTCGGGCGACAGGTGATAATCGGCATCGAGCACGAACGCACCCGCCCCGAGGGGGCCGGCCCCCCGGCAGGTCGTGGTCTCGGCCACGGCGCCCGCATCGCTGCGGCCGGCCGCAAGCGTCTGCGCCGCGGGCACGCGCGCCGCAGGTACTCGCCGCCGCAGGCACCGTGTGCCACGAGTATCGACAATATGAGTCATGCCCAAGCCAGCCCCGTCACTAGTCCCGACACGGACCGCGTCATCAGTCCCGTCACCGGATCCGTCATGAGTCGCATCAGCACCTCCGTTTCCGGCCCGACCCCGGTCCGCGTCAGTGGCTCGTCCGCGGGCTCAGTCGGCCGCCGACGGCTCGCGGCAGTCGCGGCTTCTGCGGCGATCTTTGGCCTCGTCGCCGGCTGCGCCGACGTGACGGACACCCAGCGGCGGACCGGCACCGGTGCGGCCGTCGGCACCGTCGGCGGAGCGGTCCTCGGTGGCGCAATCGGTGGCGGCAGTGGCGCCCGGACCGGAGCCGTGCTCGGCGGGATCGCCGGGGCCGCCGGTGGCTACATCTGGTCGCAGCGGATGGAGCAGCAGAAGCGGTCGATGGAGGAGAGCGCGCGGGGAACCGGCGTTGCCGTTTCCCAGACGCCGGACAACCAGCTGAAGCTGGAGATCCCGAGCGACATCTCGTTCGATGTCAACCGCTCCGATATCAAGCCGAACTTCGGGCCGGTCCTCGATCGCTTCGCGCAGACGCTTGCGACCCACCCCGAGACCCACATCCGGATCATCGGCCATACCGACAATACCGGCAGCGATCAGATCAACAACCCGTTGTCGATCGCCCGCGCTGACAGCGCGCGCGACTACCTGGTCGCGCGTGGCGTACAGACCACGCGGATCGCGATCGACGGTCGCGGGGAATACGAACCGATCGCCGACAACGCCACCGAACAGGGCCGGGCTCGCAACCGGCGCGTCGAGATCTTCGTCGGCGAACCGGCGCAGGCACAGGCGCCGAGCCAGCCGCTGCCGCCCGGCCAGCCAGCGGCACAGCCGGTGCAGCAGATGCCGCAGCAGTCGGTGCCGCAGCAGAGCCCGCCATCGCAGACCATGCCGCCGCAACGGATCACCCCGAGCAGCCCGCGTTGAGCCTCACGACGATCGGCAAGACGGGGAACTGACTCCACGTCGCGGCCATCGGCGACGGTCGAACGCTGTGCTCGCCGGCGGCCAGCACCTGTCGGTGAGACAACGGGGTGCCGCTCGACAGCGGCTCGGTTC
>JBEVJQ010000265.1:0-7804 GCA_040510055.1 Burkholderiaceae bacterium
GCCGTCATCGCCGGGACGGCGCTGCTCGAGGTCGAGCGCGCCTTCGACTGGCCGTTCTTCGATGCGAACCGCGGCGGCGACCCGCTGCTGTGGCAGCACCTGTTCTGGTTCTTCGGCCATCCCGAGGTCTACATCCTGTTCCTGCCGGCGGCAGGCCTGGTGTCGATGATGGTCTCGGCTCACGCCGGCGTGCCCCTGGTCGGTTATCGCGCGATCGTCGTCGCGCTGGTCGCCGTGGCGATCATCAGCTTCGCCCTCTGGGCCCATCACATGTTCACCGCCGGGCTCGGCGTCCTGACCATGGCGCTGGTCTCGGGGGCGAGTCTCGCGGTGGCGATACCCACCGGCGTCCAGGTGTTCTCGTGGCTGGCGACCTTGCGCCGCGGCCGATTGCGGCGCAATGCCGTCGGCCTGTTCCTGATCGGCTTTCTGTTCATCTTCGTCCTCGGCGGGCTGACGGGCGTGATGGTCGCCATCCTGCCTTTCGACTGGCAGGTCCACGACACCTACTTCATCGTCGCCCATCTGCACTACGTACTCGTCGGCGGGCTGGTGTTCCCGATGTTCGCGGCGTTCTACCACTGGTCGCCGCTGATCAATGGCCATGTGCTGTCGGAGCGGTGTGGCCGGTGGGTGTTCGGGCTGATGTTCGGCGGCTTCAACCTGGCGTTCTTCCCGATGCACGTGACCGGCCTGTTCGGGATGCCGCGGCGCGTCTACACCTACGATGCCGAACTGGGATGGACCCCCTGGAACCTGTTGTCGACGATCGGTGCCTATGCGTTCGCGGCCGGCGTCGCCCTGTTCCTCGTCGACGCCTGGCGGACCTGGCGCCGGCCGCAGCGCGATCACGACGACCCCTGGCGGGCGCCGACGCTCGAGTGGCTGCCGGTCGGCGACTACGGTCCGCGCAGTGTCCCCGACGTCCGCGGCCCCGATCCGCTGTGGCAGCGGCCGGCGCTGCTCGCTGAAGTGGCCGCCGGCGGCCACTGGGTACCGGACACGACCTCGGGCGGGCGCGAGACGTTGATCACGACACCGCGGCGGGCACTGCCATCGCACCTGCTGCTGTTGCCCGATGACGGCTGGTCGCCGCTGGTGGCCGCGGTCGGTACCGCCGGCTTCTTCCTGCTGCTGACGGTCGAGTGGATCTTCACCGCCTGGGCCTTCGGCGCGCTCGCCGTCGTCGCCGTGATCTGGTGGCTATGGCAGGCCGACCCGGTCCCTCATCGTCCGTGGGTCACCGTGGCCGACGGCGTCAGCGTCCCGGTCGGCGCCCGCGGTCGGTTCAGTCACTCGTGGTGGGCGACGGTGATCCTGCTGATCGTGATCGGCTCGGTCTGTGCATCGTTCGCCTTCG
The DNA here is from genome assembly GCA_040510055.1 of Burkholderiaceae bacterium. Taxonomy (GTDB): domain Bacteria; phylum Pseudomonadota; class Gammaproteobacteria; order Burkholderiales; family Burkholderiaceae_E; genus Lautropia. The sequence continues at coordinate 1,361 of JBEVJQ010000265.1, forward strand.
CCCATGTCCACGTCGCGATGCGATCGGAGGTCTGCCCGCCGACCGGCGCGCGGTTGCCGTCGCTGACCAGCGTCGCCGCTGCCGTCGCGGCGTGGATCGTCGCGCTCGGGCTCTACCTGTGGTTGTCGCGCGCGCCGATCGCCGCCACCGGCCGGGCCCGACTGCTGGCGACGGTGCTGGTCGTGCTGGCGACGGTGCTGGTGATCGCCGGCTCGGTGGCCAGCATCGCCGGCCATTCATTCGCCGGCCTGGCGCCGCGGGCCGATGCCTGGAGCGCGAGCGCCGCGACCCTGGTCGGCTTCCAGGGACTCTATGCGGTGCTGGTCGCGATCATGGCCTGCTATCTGCTCGCGCGGATCTGGAGCGGCCGGCTCGATCCGCGCGCCTGCGCGACGCAGGACAACGTACTGCTGCTGTCGAAGTACGCGGCGATCCAGGGGATCGCGACCGTGCTCCTGATCCAGGCGCTGCCCACGGTGATGACCTGGCGATTCGGATGAAACCGACGCGACCCGACGGACCTGGCCATTCGAATGAAGAGCGACGCGACCCGACGCACCTGGCGATTCGAATGAAGGGCGACGCGACCCGACGGATCTGGCAAGCGGACGGCTTCGGCACCGCCGTGCGGACGGCGGCGGCGCCATTGCTGATCTGGGCGCTGCACTTCACGCTGCTGTACGTCGGGATCGCCGCCGGTTGCTGGGCCCAGGCCGACCAGGTCGCGATCGGCCGTGGGACGCTGCTCGGGTGGCTTCTCGTGGGGGCGACGATCCCGGTGGCCGCCTGGCTTGGGTGGGTGGCCTGGTCGTCGATGCGTCGGCTCGGCAGCAACGACGCCGGAAGCGCATCGTCCGGTGCGGCCGCTGGCGCGGTCGCCGGCGCTGTCATCGCGCTGATCGCGGTGATCTGGGAGACGGTGCCGATGCTGGTGCTTCCGCTCTGCGGGCGTTGAGCGCGACGGTCGCACACCGAGCCAGGAACAGGTCGTTGATGCTCGTGGCTGACGGGGATGCTTCGGCGCACCCGTCTACGAGTCGTGCCTGCTCCGGGGCGCCATCAACGCAGTTCCTTGCGAACGACGAGCTTCAGGCCCGACCAGGTCGCGGTGACGGCACAGACCTTCACGTCGACCCATCCGAGTGGCAGCGCCAGCTCGCGGATGACGTCTTCGGTCACGGTCGTGGCCACGCGCGAAGACCGCTTCGGCCACGAGATCCACAGCGTCGCGTCGGGCCGCAGCAGGCGTCGAAGGCGGGTCAGGTGCCCGGTCAGCGCTTCGCGCTCCGTCACGAAGACGTGGACGAGGTCGGTTTTCGCGGTGGGCCTGGCGTCGAAACGGACGTCTTCGGGAATGGGGTCGAGCAACGACCGATAGTCATCGGGTCCGTCGAGAACGGCCACGCGGGCCCCGGATTTGAAGCCGAGCTTCCTCGCCAGGGGCGTACCCGAATAGCCCGCCGCTGCACCGGTCATCGCTGCCTCCGGGCGGGCACTGGCACGGGCATTGCGGTTGTCCGGCGGACGCTAGACCGCGGCGCAGACTCGCTCGTCCGAATCTGCCAGTGCATCGGCCGCATCGACGCCGAATTTCGTCACCGCAATCGGCCCTTCGTTTCCGGCGCAAGGTGCCTCGAGCACGTGGTTCGCCGGCAGGCTGCGCCAGCAGCCGCTGGCATCGTCGTCGAGCGGCTCGCTGACCACGACGAGCGCACCGGTCGACTGGCGATAGTAGACCGATGGCGCCAGCGGGTCGCTGGACCAGCGGAATACCTGCAACTGCTGGCCGTCGGTCAAGGCGGCCGAAAACCGCAGCGCCTCGTCGATGCCGGCCACGTCCATCTCGTCGCGGATGGTGGCGAGCGTCTGCTCGAAAGCGGCGATCGGGCCGTCGCGCTCGACCCGACCGAGGGCGATCAGGAAGATCGCCTCCGAATCGGTGCCGCCGCGACGATGGGAATAGAGGGCGTCGGGGATCATGTTCTCGACCCGGCGTCGGACGCGCGCGAACTGTCCGATCTGGCCGTTGTGCATGAACAGCCAGGGTCCGAGGCTGAACGGATGGCAGTTGGCGCGCGCCGTGGCGGCGCCGGTCGAGGCACGAACGTGGGCGAAGAACGTCCGTGACGACAGCTGCGCACACAGCGACATCAGGTTCTCGTCCGACCAGGCAGGCGAGATCTCGCGATAGGTCCCCGGGACGTCGCGGTCGCCGTACCAGCCGAGGCCGAAGCCATCGCCGTTGGTCGGGGTCTTGCACTGCGCCGCATGCAGCGATTGATGGACGAGCGATCGCGCCGGCCGGGTGATGACCTCTTCGAGTCGGACGGGCGCACCCGTATAGGCGATCCAGCGGCACATGCCGACATTCTAGGTTTGCCACGACGGGAACGGCGGCCGCGTATCGCGCGCGGTACGCCGTCGATCCCATCGTTTGACGATTCTTCGCTCGGACGGGTCGCCGGCGTCGGTCGCACCCCGGATCGCCGCTTCGCATCCCGAGTGACGGACGTATCATTTCCGGGCGATGGCTGCGATCTCCTGCGCCCTGTTCGACACGCCGATCGGTCGCTGCGGCCTTGCCTGGGGCGACCAGGGCATTCGTGCGCTGCAGCTTCCCGAAGGCTCGGACACGAAGACCGTCGGTCGACTGTGGCGGTCCGCCGGCGGCCTGCCGGGCGAAGCACCGGCGCCCGACGGCTTGCGTGCGACCCCGACGGCGGCGCCGATCGCCCAGGCGATCGCCGAGGTCACGGGACTGCTCGAAGGCCGGCTGTTCGACCTGAGCGGGATCGAACTGGACCAGCGAACGATCGCGCCGTTCCAGCGCCGCGTCTACGCCGCGGCCCGCGCGATTCCGGCCGGCCAGACCGTGACCTACGGCGAACTTGCGCGTCGGATCGAGGCGCCGACGGCATCGCGCGCGGTCGGCCAGGCACTGGGCCACAACCCGTTCGTGATCATCGTCCCCTGTCACCGCGTGCTGGCGGCCGGTGGCCGGCCGGGTGGGTTCTCCGCGTCCGGCGGCGTAGTCACCAAGATGAAGCTGCTCGCGATCGAGGCCGCATTCACCAGCCGTGCGCCATCGCTGTTCGACGACAGCGAGCGGTTCGGTTTCGATCCGGTCATCGCCATCGAGCATCTGCGGGCCGCCGACCCGCAACTGGCGGCGTTGATCGACCGCGTCGGTCCGTTCCGGATGCAGCTCGATCGGATCAACGACGTGTTCATGGCGCTGGCCCGGGCGATCGTCGGCCAGCAGTTGTCACCGGCCGCCGCGGCGACGATCTTCGCTCGCGTCCGCGCGTTGTTTCCGAACGGCCATGCCGGGTTCAGCGCCGCGCAGTTCCAGCGTCAACCGGACGCGCGGTTGCGGGCCGCCGGCCTGTCGCAGGGCAAACTCGCGGCCCTGCGCGACCTCGCGGCGCGGCAGCTCGACGGCCGGCTGCCGGATGTCGCGGCGTTGCGGGCATTGACCGACGACGACGCGACCGCCGTGTTGACCGAGGTGCGCGGGATCGGACGCTGGACCGCCGAGATGCTGCTGATGTTCCGGCTCGGACGACCCGACGTGCTGCCCGTCGACGACATGGGCATCCGCCAGGGCTTCACGCTGACCTTCGGGCGCCGCGGCCAACGGATCGACGACGTCGCGGCGGCGCTGATCGCTCGCGGCCAGCGCTGGGCGCCGTACCGGTCGGTCGCAAGCTGGTACCTGTGGCGGGCGGTGGACCTGGCGCGCGGTCGCTGAGTCGCGTCCTCCAGGGGCGCGAAGGATTCGCGTCCCAGACTCCGCGCGGATTCGCTTTCCAGATGCCGCGGATTCGCGTCGTTCGGACGCCAAGGATTCGCGTCCACGGTCCGGCGTCAGCCGACAGGCAGACGGCAGCACGGGTTCGCGGCTTCAGCCTCGCTTCATTTCCGCCGGGTATAGTCGTCACGAATGCGCATCCTGCTCGCCGAAGACGATCCTTCCCTCGGCGCGACGATCGAGGCCTGGCTGCGACTCGATGGCTATGTCGTCGACCGCGTCGACCGCGGCGATCTCGCCGACACCGCGCTCGCGACCCAGGAGTACGACTGCCTGCTGATCGACCGCGGCTTGCCCGGCCTGACGGGGGATCGCCTGCTGCAGCAAGTCCGCGACCGGCGCGATACGACGCCGGTCATCCTGATCACTGCCCGCGATGGGGTTCGCGACCGGATCGAGGGGCTCGACCTCGGTGCCGACGACTACCTCGTCAAGCCATTCGACCTCGAGGAACTGTCGGCCCGGATCCGGGCCGCGACCCGGCGCCGCGATGGCCACGCCGCCGGTTGGCTCCGGCATGGAAGCCTGGGCCTGGATCCGGCGGGCAAGCAAGTCACCGTCGACGGCGAGACGGTGGCGCTGACGGCCCGAGAGTTCGCGATCCTCCATGCGCTGATCCGCCGGCCGGGCCACGTCCTGTCGCGCGGCCAGCTCGAAGACAGTCTCTACGGTTGGGGCGACGAGGTCGACAGCAACGCCATCGAGGTTCACGTCTACAACTTGCGGCGCAAGCTCGGGGCGTGGCGCATCGAGACGGTCCGTCGCCAAGGCTACCGGCTTGCCGATCGGGAATCGGGCGGTTGACGTCGCGGAGTCGCCGCTATTCGCTGCGTCGCCGCCTGATCGCGGCGACGCTCGGCTCGAGCATCGTCGTCGGCCTCGTCAGCACGGCGATCGTCGTCGGCGTCGCGTGGCACGAGACCAGCGAGACCTTCGACGACGCGCTCGAGGAAAGCGCGCGCACGACGCTGTCGCTGGGTGTCGGCCTCGCCCGCAGCGGCGCCATCGACGACGATCCGGTGGTCGACCGGCAGCGCGAGCGGGTGCGGCTGCGCTACCAGATCGTCTCCGCTGCGGGCGAGGTTGTGCGCCGCGCCGACGGGGCGCCGCGGCGGCCCTTCGTCGACCGCTATCGACGTGACGAGCGCTTCTACGACGTTCGCGTCGACCGCGACTGGTGGCGCGTCCACGTGCTCCACCACGACGAACCGGCATTTTCGGTCCAGGTGGGCCAGCAGTGGGAGGAACGCACTGAACTGCTGACGGATACGATCGAGAGCCTGGTCTGGCCGATGCTGGTGCTCTGGGCGCTGCTCGGCCTGTTCAACTGGTGGGCGATCCGCCGGCTGCTGACACCGCTCGAAGCGCTCGCCACGGGGATCGCCGCGAAATCGTCCGATGACCTGTCGCCGGTCCAGGACGCCGGCCAGGCCAGCGAACTGCAGCCGGTGCTGGCGGCATTGAATCAACTGCTGGGACGGCTCGGGCGGGCGCTCGAAGGCGAACGGCGCTTCACCGCCGATGCCGCCCACGAACTTCGAACGCCACTGGCGGCCGTCGGTTCGCGGATCCAGTTGATGCAGCGCACGCACCAGGCGGCGGCGTCGCCGGCGCTGGCCGACGACCTGCAGCAACTGCGCGACGACATCGCCCGCAGCACGGCGCTGGTCGAGAACCTGCTGCAGCTCGCCCGGCTCGATCCGGAGAGCAGCCCGTCGCTGGCCATGGCGCCCGTCGACCTGCCGGCGCTGTTGCGCGAAGTCGTCCGGGCTTGCGCCTCGGCCGCGACGGCCCGCCAGGTGACGGTCGAGATCGACTGCCGGGTCGACCGGATCCGCGGTCACCGCGACTGGCTCTATGGCGCGATCCGCAACCTCGTCGATAACGCCGTCCGCCATGGACGTGCCGGTGGCCGGGTCGCCGTCCGCGCCCGGCGCGGACCCGACGGGATCATGCTCAGCGTGGACGACGACGGGCCGGGCGTCGACGCCGAGCATCTCGAGCGGCTCACGCAGCGCTTCTATCGCGTCCTGGGCGGCACGGCGCAGGGCAGCGGACTGGGGCTGTCGATCGTCGCGCGGATCGCGGCGCTGCACGGCGCGACGGTCGCATTCGGCCCCGGCCTCGACGGCCGGGGGTTCGGCGTGACCCTGCGCTTTTCCGAAGCGTGAACGGGCGCGGCGCCGGGCATGACGATGGGCCGCCGGGGCCGCCGATCCCTTCACCGGGGCTCAGGTTGCCTTCATCTTCGGGCGGTTCAATGGCGGTTCCGATGAATCAACGCAACAGGAGCCACCGCATGGAACATCCTTCCCGTTTCTCCCCCGCCGTCCCCGGCGTTCCCGCCGCGCCCCGCAACGAAACGGTGTCCCTCCGCGCAAAGGTGTGGATAGCTGGCGCCCTCGTCGCCATCGCCGCGATCGCAACCGCACCAATCGCCTCGGCGCAGTACATCGGTCCCAGTTCGGTCCCGCAGAGCACCGTCAAGGCGCTGCTCGAAAGCGGCAAGGACGACCAGAAGGCGGTGCTCCGCGGCCGCATCGTCTCGCACGACGGCGACGACGACTATACGTTCGAGGACGAGACCGGACGGATCCGTGTCGAGATCTCTGCGAACCTCTTTCCTGCAGGAC
>JBEVJQ010000266.1:0-6600 GCA_040510055.1 Burkholderiaceae bacterium
TGACCACGCCCGAACCGGTACCGTCACGGCCGCCGCCACCGCTCTCGACGCGAACGACCGACGGGCCGACGGCATCGGCCACCGTGGCTACGGTACGGGAGTAGGCATCGAGCGCGCGGTCGGAAGCGGGGTCGGAAGCGGGGTCGGACAACAGATCGTCGGCCGCGTCGCCCGGCCCGACCCCGAAGGCCCTGCCTTCGAGGTCGCCGAACGCCAGAGTCTCAACCCAACGGTCCATCGCCGAGAGGTGGAGTCGTCGAAAGCGAATTCAAGAGGCGGCGGACGTTCGCCACTGGACGCGGCCGACGCTGGGCAGGTCACCCGACCTTCGGAGCCCAGCCCGAGCACGTCCTGGAACGAAGAAGGCGAATTCAAGGGCTGGCAGGCTTCGCCACCGCCGATCGCAGCATCTCCACGTGGGAGATCCCGTCCTCGTCGTAAGGATCCGAGGCGGTGTCGAACCCCAGCGAATGGTAGAAAACCTCGAGTCGCTGCTGAGCCGAGATCCGCACCGGCCGGCCCGGCAGCAGCCGGGCGGCGCCCTCGAGTCCGCGCACCATCAGTTCCCGGCCCAGTCCGGTCCCGCGCCGGTCGCCGGCGACGCAGACCCGGCCGATCGAGGCCTCGGCGAAGCGGACGCCGGGCGCGAGCAATCGCAACGTCGCGACCACACGCGTGCCCGACCGGCCATGGAGGTGCCAGGCGTCGCGGTCGGCGTCATCGATGTCGAGAAACAGGCAGCGCTGCTCGACGACGAACACCTGGCTGCGCAGCGCCATCAGTCCCAGCAGATCCGCCGGCCTGATATCGGCCACCGTATTCCACTGCCAGCAGACGGTGGCAAGCCCGAATGCCCCAGGTGCTTGCGCCGCCTTGGCCGGATCGGCGCCCGGCGTCGGGTTGCACTGATCGATCACTTGCCGGTCCCCGGCAGTCGAGGTTCTATCATCGTCGTCAGGGTGACTCCGTCTCTAGAGGAAAGCCATGCCTGACGACCTGACCGCATCCCCCGTCGTATCCCGCAGCGATTCCGGATCGCGGGCCGCAGCGACCGGCCAGCCGGAAGCTGGCGCCCGCGCGGTGGAGTCGGCTGCGACCCTGCCGTCTCCCGTCCGCCTGCGGGCCGTGGCCGGCCCCGGCCAGCCCGATCCGTCGGCCGACCTCGAGCAACTCTACCGCGGCTTCGAGCGCGAACTGCTCGTCCCGCTCTGGACCGAGATCGGCGACCTGATGCCGCTGCATCCGAAGAGCAAGGCCTCGGCGCACGTCTGGCGCTGGGACAAGCTCGTGCAGTTGGCCGGCGAGGCCGGGCGGATCGTCCCCGTGGGCCGGGGCGGCGAACGCCGGGCAATCGCGCTGGCCAATCCGTCGCTCGGCGGCAAGCCTTATGCGACCCCGACCCTCTGGGCGGCGATCCAGTACTTGTTGCCCGGCGAGGACGCTCCCGAGCACCGCCACAGCCAGCACGCGTTCCGCTTCGTCGTCGAAGGCGAAGGGGTCTGGACCGTGGTCGGCGGCGACAGCGTGCGGATGGCGCGCGGCGACTTCCTCCCGCAGTCGGGCTGGAACTGGCACGCCCATCACAATGCGGCGCACGCGCCAATGGCCTGGATCGACGGGCTCGACATACCGTTCTCGTACTACACCGAGAGCCAGTTCTTCGAGGTCGGCCGTCACCGTATCACCGAGGCCGAGAAGGCGACGCCCGAGCGTTCGCGGTCCGAACGCCTGTGGGGATACCCCGGACTGCGGCCGGCGTCGTTGACCGAGGAGTCGACGGCGACGCCGCTGCTGGCCTATCGCTGGGCCGACACCGATCGCGCGCTGGCCGAGCAGCTGATGCTCGAGGCCGAAGGTCATCCGGCGACGCTGAGTCCAGGTCACGCTGCCGTGCGCTTCACCAACCCGACCACGGGGCGCGACGTGCTGCCGACGATCCGCACCGAGATGCATCGGATCCGCGCTGGTACGACGACAGCGGCGCGGCGCGAGGTCGGCTCGTCCGTGTTCCAGGTGTTCGAAGGTCGCGGTCGTGTCACCGTCGGCGAACGCGAGTGGACCGTGGCGCGCGGCGATCTGTTCGTAGTGCCGTCGTGGCAGCCGTTCTCGGCGGCCGCCGAGCCGGACGCAGCGCTCGACCTGTTCCGCTTCAGCGATGCGCCGATCTTCGAGGCGCTGCACCTGCACCGGACCGAGATCGCCGACGGCGCATGAACCGAGGCTGCCGCTTGCGCTGCCTGGCGACAATGGACGAACAGGGCATCGCCCGGAGACCGCAACGATGAAACTGGCCGACCTGAAGCAGCGCCTCGCCGTTCCCGTGATCGGCGCGCCGCTATTCATCGTCTCGAATCCCGACCTCGTCCTGGCGCAATGCAAGGCCGGCATCGTCGGTGCCTTCCCGGCGTTGAACGCGCGACCGGTCGAGGTACTGGACGAGTGGCTGCACCGGATCACCGAGACGCTGGCCGCGTACGATCGCGACCATCCCGAGCGCCCGGCCGCGCCGTTCGCGATCAACCAGATCGTTCATCGGTCGAACAACCGGCTCGAGCAGGACCTGGCACTGACCGTCAAGCACCGGGTGCCGATCGTGATTACATCGCTCGGGGCGCGCGAAGACCTGAACCAGGCCATCCATTCGTACGGCGGCCTCGTGTTCCACGACGTCATCAACCAGACCTTCGCCCGCAAGGCAATCGAGAAAGGCGCCGATGGCCTGATCCTCGTGGCCGCCGGCGCTGGCGGTCATGCCGGCGTCCAGTCGCCGTTCGCCCTGGTCCAGGAAACGCGGCAGTGGTTCAACGGACCGATCGCGCTGTCCGGCTCGATTGCCACCGGCCGCGCGATCCTCGCCGCCGAGGCACTGGGGGCAGACTTCGCCTATATCGGCACGCCATTCATCGCGACCCAGGAGGCGAATGCCACCGACAGCTACAAGCAGGCGATCGTCTCCGGCGCGGCCGCCGACATCGTCTATTCGAGCCTGTTCACCGGCGTTCACGGCAACTATCTGCGGCGCTCGATCGAGAATGCCGGGCTCGATCCCGAGAACCTCCCGGCCGGCGACGTGAAGAAGATGAGTTTCCAGTCGAGCGGCTCTCAGGGTCCGGTAAAGGCCTGGAAGGACATCTGGGGCAGCGGCCAGGGGATCGGCGTCATCGATTCGGTGGTCCCGGCGGGCGAGCGCGTGGCCGCGTTCGTGGCGCAGTATCGCGAAGCCAGGGCGGCGCTGGGAACCGCCCGTGCGGCTGATCCGCAGTAGCGAACAAGGTTCCGCGCCACGGCGACGCTGGATTCAGCAGCGGTCAGCCGTCTCCTCGAGCAGCATGTTGACCGTCGCCAGCTCGACCGGCTTGACCAGGTGTTCGTCGAAGCCGCTGTCGCTCGAGCGCTGGCGCGCCTCTTCCTGGCCCCAGCCGGTCACCGCGACGAGCTTGACGCGGCGTCCGCTGGTCTGGCGGATCCGGCGCGCCGCTTCGTAGCCATTGAGCAGCGGCAGGCCGATGTCGAGCAGTACCAGATCGGGCCGCAGGCGCGTCGCGATCTCCACCGCGGTGAGGCCATCGTAGGCCCGCCGCACTTCGTGGCCACTCAACTCGAGCAAAGTGGCCAGGCTGTCGGCGGCGTCGCGGTTGTCGTCGACCACGAGCACCTGGCGACGCGCGACCGGCGTCCTGGCCGCCGCTCGCGCAACGGGCCGGACCGCGGGGCCGTCGCTCAGGCACGGTAGCCGCAGGATGAATTCGCTGCCCCGTCCCGCGCCGTCGCTGCGCGCCTCGACGCTACCGCCATGGAGTTCGACCAGCGTCTTGACCAGCGACAGGCCGAGTCCGAGACCGGCTTGCGGACGCTCGAGCGAACCGTCGACCTGCGCATACATGTCGAACACCCGCTCGAGGTGGGCGGCATCGATTCCGATCCCGGTGTTTTGGACGCGGACCAATACCCCGGCCGCCGCCGAGAGATCGGCCTCCACCAGCACGCGAATGTGGCTGTCGCGCTCGCTGAACTTGCTGGCGTTGTTGAGCAGGTTGCCCAGTGCCTGCGCGAGTCGCGCCGCATCCGCATGCAGGATCACGGGCTGCGACGGCTGGCTCACGGTCAGCTGTTGCTGCAAAGCCGCGCAGCCTGGACGCACCGTCTCGATCGCCTGCTCGATGATCGACCCGAGTTCGACCGGGTTCTTGCGCAGCTCGAGCTTGCCGGTACCGATACGGCTGACATCGAGCAGGTCGTCGATCAGCCGCACCAGCTGCCGGAGCTGGCGCTCCATCATGGCCAGGGTCGCGCGCGTCGCGTCGGCGCCGGTCCCATCGACCTGGAGGATCTGCAAGGCGTTGCTGATCGGCGCCAGCGGATTGCGCAGTTCGTGTGCGAGCATCGCCAGGAATTCGCTCTTGCGCTGATCGGCCAGCTGCAGATCAGCGACTGACCGACGCAGCTCGCCTTCGAGTCGCTCACGGTCCTGCAGCGCAAGTTTCAGGTGCTCGTGGTGTCTCTGCGCCGTCAGGTCGGTCGCCAGCACGCCCAGTGCGTTGTCGATCACGCTCACCGTGAGCAACACCGGCACGGCGCCGCCGTTGGCACGTCGCAGTTGCGTTTCGGCCTGCGCGCCGCCGTCGCGCGTCGCGCGCCGCAGCAGTGCGTCGAACTCGTCGACGGCATCCGGGGTGACGTACAGCCGCAGGGCCGTGCCCAGCAATGCATCGCTCGCTCGGCCGACCATCTCGGCAAAACGTTGATTGCAATAGGTGAGCAGGCCGCCGCGTTCGAGCGTCGCCGCCCCCTGAAGCATCTTCTCGACCCACATCCGGTAGGGCCGCTCGGCGCCCTCCAGCGTGTAGACGCGCTCGGCGCCACCGTCCCTGACGACGAAGGCATCGACGCCGCCGCTGCCGATCGCGCGCAGTGCATCCTGCGCCTCAGCCAGCCGAAGCCGCAGCTCGTCGACCTCGGCCCGAAGCCGGTCGTCCGTCACCTTGGCACCAGGTCGAGCCCGAGCAGCAGCCGATCCCGGTCGGACAGGTCACCGATGACTCGACGGAGCGGCTCGGGCAAACGGCGAACCAGCGTCGGAACCGCGATGATCTGTTCGTCGGCCGCCAGTTGCGGATGCTGATAGATGTCGACGACATCCAGTTCGTAGCGGCCCTGCAGCTGCTCTTCGCAGAGCTGCTTCACTTCGGCCAGGGCCCGGGTGGAACGCGGGGTCATGCCGCAGACGTAGAGCCGCAACACGTAGAGCGGCAGCAAAGGATCGGCGAGCGAAGAAGGTTCAGTGTCCATCGCCGTGCCCCTGCGTTGTCGGCGGTTGAGTGACCGCGTCGGCGCCGCGCCGCCTGGCCATCTCCCGGCGGTCACCGCGCAGCACCTCGATCCGGCGCTGCTGCTCGGTGGCGCGCATGCTGTCCTCGGCCTCGCTGGCCTCGAAGTCCTCGCGCAGCGTGGCGATCCGAGCTTCGAGTCGCGCGCGCCTGCGCTGGCGCTCGCGCAGTCTCGCCTCGACGTCCTGCTGGCGCAGCACGGCGTCGGCCCGCTCGTGCGCCTCCTGGGCGTGGCGCATCGAGCCGGTCAGGACGCCTTCGGGCCCGAGATATACGTCGAGCAGCTCGATGCCGCGCTCGCTCAGCACGAACTCGCGGATCTGGTTGGAATGGGCCATGCCGCGCGACTTGAGCACGTAGAGGCCACGGTTGCGCTCGCCGCCGAGTTCGACGTCCCGGACCAGCAACCAGGTGTCGACCAGCGAGGTGATTCCCTCCGCGCTGTGCTCACGTGTCTCGCCACTCGGGGAAAGGCTGGTCATCAGCAACGTGATCCCCTGGGACTTCAGGAAATCGACCAGCCGGGTCAGCACGGCATACGAGTCGCGCACGATGCCGGCGCTGGACAGTGTCGTGATCGGGTCGAGCACCACGGCCCGAGGCGCGAATCCGCACACCACCCGATGCACGGTCGCCAGGTGGGTCTCCAATCCGTGTGTCGTCGGACGGCTCGCAGAAAAGCGCAGCAGCCCCTTGCGTACCCAGTGCTCCAGGTCGATACCGACCGAGCGCATGTTGCGCACCAGCTGCGACGGCGATTCCTCGAACGCGAAATACAGGCAGCGCTCTTCTCGTCGACACGTGGCCTCGGCAAAAGCTGCGGCCAGGGTGGTCTTGCCGGTACCGGCAGTTCCGCTCAGCAGCACCGTGCTGCCGCGGTAGTAGCCGGCGCCGCCCAACATGGTGTCGAGGCGCGGCACGCCACTCGACACCCGCTCGTCGGTCACGTCGTGCTCCAGGCCGACCGAGGTGATCGGCATCACGCTGATGCCGCCCTCGTCGATCAGGAACGGGTACTCGTTGGTCCCATGCGTCGAGCCACGATACTTCACCACGCGCAGGCGCCGCGTCGAGATCTGGTCGTCGACGCGGTGGTCCAGCAGGATCACGCAATCCGAGACATATTCCTCCAGCCCGTGACGGGTCAACGTGCCGGCGCCGCGCTCGGCGGTGATCACTGCCGTCACGCCCATGTCCTTGAGCCAGCGCAGCAATCGCCGAAACTCGGCACGCAGCACGCCCTGATTATCGAGACCGGAGAACAGCGCCTCGA
>JBEVJQ010000267.1:0-2520 GCA_040510055.1 Burkholderiaceae bacterium
GGCTGCGCCGAGCAACACGTCGGCGACTGCGTCGTCGCGGGCTCCGAACTCCACCAATAGGGCGGCTGCTGCGCCGGCGATCTCGGGCACGACGGCCGGACGGTCGAGGAAGAGCACAACGATCGTCGGCACCTGCCGGCAGATCGCGACGATCCGTTCGCACTCCTGTGGGGCAAACTCCAGCGATCCAGCGTGGAAGAACGACTCGAACCCGCCGGGGCGCGGTTCGTATGGTGCGTTGATCCGAAGGACGGCCAGATCCGCCTCGACCGGATCGTCGACGAGTCGGCCCAATCGGGCAGCGGCGGTCGGCGCGATGTTCTCGACGTAGACCGCCTGGTCGCCGGCCAAGGGCAGGGCTGCCGGGCCTGACTCTGCGGCGCTGAGCCGGACGATGGCTGCCCGTTGGGCGGCCTCGCCCTCGGCCACGAAATCAGCTCGGCCAATGGTCGCTACCGCGCCGTCGACCTCGAGGAAGGGCTGATCGAACAGCCCGAGGACGAACTTCTCCCGCAGCAGTCGGCGGACCGACTGGTCGATGCGCTCCTCGCTGACCCGCCCGGACCGGACCGCCGCGATCACCAACTCCGGCCTGGACTCACCGCCGAACTGGTCACAGCCGGCATCGATGATCTTGACGACCCGGTCGAGCTCACTGAGATGCTCGACGCCCCACGCGCGAGCCGGCATCGGCTGGCCCATGATGACGCTGTCGCTGATCAGGCCCCAGTCGGTGCAGACGATGCCGTCGAAGCCGAGGCCGTTGCGCAGCAGCTCGGTGATTACTCCGTGGCTGAACGCGAACCCAACCTCTTCCCAGTCGGTGCCGACCGGCATGCCGTAGTAAGGCATCATCTGCGACGTCCCGGCCGCGATCGCGGCACGGAACGGTTTGAGGTGGTACTCGGCCTGTACGCCGGGGTAGACCTGCTCGCGGCCGTACGCGAAGTGCGGGTCTTCGCCATCCTGCTGCGGTCCTCCGCCGGGGAAGTGTTTGGTCATAGTGGCGACCGAAGCCGGGCCGAGCTCGGTGCCCTGGAAGCCTCGGATGTAGGCAGTGACTAGCCGTGAGGTCAGGTCGGCGTCCTCACCAAAGGTCATCCCAATCCGGGCCCAGCGGGGTTCGGTGGCCAGGTCGATCTGCGGGTGCAGCGCCACCCGAATGCCGGCGGCGAGGTACTCCTGCCGGGCGACGTCGGCGTATCGCTGCACCAGGTCGGAGTCGCCGAGGGCGGCGAAGCCGAGCGACTGCGGCCATTGCGAAAACACGCCAGCGAGCGCTTCGGTGCCGGGATTATTGCTGAAGGAATGCCGAGGATCGGTCGACAGCGTCACCGGAATACCGGGCCCTGTCGCCAGCGCCAGATCCTGTACCCGGTTGTGCCAGGCCACCAAGTCGCGGACGTTGTCCACGCCTCCGGCGAGGTTGAAATGGTTGAGCCGCATCTCACGGATGGCTGCCTCGGTGGCCGGGCGGCCGAACGGGTTATCGGCCCCAGCCAACTGTCCGCCTGGCATCATCACGACGATGTCGTGGAACATCAGTCCTGCCTTGTCCTCGAGCGTGAGCCGGGCAAGCAGGTCCGCGACCCGGTTCCGCACGCTGTTCGACGGATCTTGATAAGGCTCGACCACGATGTCTCCTTCGGTGGTAGTCACTGGCATTGTCTCCTTCGCGGTAAGTTCCAGCCATGCAACGGCAAGCCCAAGCGCCCAAGACCCAACCGTTCGGCGCGGAAGCCTTCGAGGCCGGCAACGGGACCGTCCTGCGGTGGCTGGGTATGGCCGGGTTCTTGATCAACAGTCGCGGCACGACACTGATGGTCGATCCTCTGCTGGGCGGCTTCGACATGCCGGTCATGATCGACTTCCCGATCGCGGCCGCAGAGGTGCCGAGGTTGGATGCCGTGTTGATCACGCACAGCGACAACGACCATTACAGCGTCCCCACCTGTCGTGATCTTGCCGGGGTCACCGGTGAATACCACTCGACGCAATACGTGGCTTCGCTGATGAAACATGAAGACTTCCCGGCGTACGGTCACGACATCGGCGAGCATTTCGCGATCGGACCGGTCAACGTCGAGGTCACGCCCGCCGACCACGCCTGGCAAAACGCATCCCCGGGCGCCAGCGACCGGATCTTTGAGCCTGAGGATGCCTGCGGATTCTGGATTGAAACGCCGGACGGCACGATTTGGGCGCCCGGCGACTCACGGCTCATCCCCGACCATCACCTGCGCATGCCCACCGCCGATGCCATGTTGTTCGACTTCTCCGACAGCGAGTGGCACTTCGGGCTCGATGGCGCAATCGAGATGGCGAACGCCTACCCGCGCACCCCGTTGCTGCTGTACCACTGGGGGTGCGTCGATGCTCCCGACTTCCCCCCGTTCAACGGCGACCCGGACTCATTGCAGGACCGGGTCGAAAACCCCGAACGCATCCAACTCCTGGCTCCCGGGCAGCCTTATGTGCTTCGTCGGCTGACAAGCTGATCGGATACGCCAGGACCGCAGT
>JBEVJQ010000268.1:0-5586 GCA_040510055.1 Burkholderiaceae bacterium
TCGGCTGCTTCGTCTTCGTCCCACCTGAGATGACCGAACGGCTCATCGGGCAAGCCGGGTTCGTACTCGTTCGTCGCGAAGACGTGACGTCCAGCATCGAATCGACCGCGGGACGTTGGCTGGCCGCCCGCCACCAGCGTCGCGAGGCCCTGCTGGGGATCGAAGGCGAGGAACGCTTCGAAGGGCACCAGCGGTTTCTCGCAGCAACGCATGCACTCGCCAGCGAGCGGCGGCTGTCGCGGTTCGCCTTCGTGGTGGAGAAGCCGGCGTTGACGTCTTAGGATGGCGTCGTCGATGCGAGACGACCGTACGGCGCCGAAAGTCGACCTTCCGTTCCGGCAAGCCGTCGGCCGGCGCGCCGCCGGCGCACGGGACCTCTATCCTTTCCGGTTTGAACTCCCCCGGGAAGTCCAGATGCGACGGCTCCACTTCCTCCGCCGCGTCCCTTTGCTGGCATCGGCGGCCATTGCATTGGCTGCCTGCAGCAGCGGCGGAAGCACCACCGAGGGCGCGGCGGCCGGGACGGAGCCGCCCGTCGCCAGCGCAGCGGCGCAACCGTCGCAGGGCAACGGCAACACGAACGGCGTGCCCGCCGGCGCCGTAGCCGGGCCGTCGGGCGGCGTCACGCACGCGTCGGTCAAGACGGCCTCACTCGGTCGCGGCGCCGACCTGAATGGCGCGATCCCGTTCCCCGCCGACAATGCGTGGAACGTCGATATCAGCAATGCTCCGGTCGATCCGAATTCGGCGAACCTGATCGCCACGCTCGGCGCGTCCCGCGGCTTGCATGCGGACTTCGGCGCCGGCCTCTACGAAGGCGCGCCGATTGGAATCCCCTACGTCGTCGTCGGAGGCACGCAGCCGAAGGTGCCGATCCGTTTCATGACCACCTGGAACGAGAACGACCCGGGGCCGTACCCCGTGCCGCCCGACGCGCCGGTCGAGGGCGAAATTGTCGGCAGTCCAGGAAGCGGCGGCGATCGCCATGTGATCGTCATCGACCGTGACAACGATCGGCTATACGAGCTGTACCGGGCGTTCCCGAACGACCTCGGCGGCTGGGATGCCGATTCGGGCGCGCGGTTTCACCTGGATTCGAATGTCGTTCGTCCAGGCGGCCAGCCGGGCTGGACCAGCGCCGACGCCGCCGGGCTCCCGATCTTCCCTGGTCTGGCCCGCTACGACGAGGCCGCGCGCGGTGAGATCCGCCATGCGCTACGCTTCACCGCCTCCCAGACCCGCAAGGCGTACGTGCCGCCGGCCACGCATGCTGCGTCGAGCTCGACCGATGCGAACCGCCCTCCGATGGGGATGCGGGTGCGCCTGAAGGCGAGCTATGCGATTCCCGCGGGGGCCTCCACGCCCGTGCGGGCCCTCCTGCAGGCGATGAAGACCTACGGCATGATCCTGGCCGACAACGGCTCGAACTGGTACGTCAGCGGCGCCCCGGATGATCGCTGGGACAACGATGCGCTGCAGGCGCTCGGCCAAGTGAAGGGATCGGATTTCGAGGTGATCCGGATGGACGGGCTGGTCGTACCGGCATCAGACTAGGCTCTTCGAGCCCCGTCCCACGCCACGCCACGCCACGACGCCACGCCACGGTCGCAACCGGCCGGCGCTCGGCTCGCGTTCGGCAAGGCGCCTGCGTTCGAAAAGCCCATTCCCCTCGAGGCTTTCGGTCGTTTGCCTCTTGCAGGAGCATCATGCTCAATCTGGCTGGTGGAATCGAAATGCTCAAATCCTGGTTGATGGCGTCGACGGTCATTCCAGCCGCGGCCTGCGCGAGACCGCCGGCAGTACCCGATGCGGCACGGGCCGAACTCGCGCCCAACGGCAAGCTTCGCGCCGGAATGAACCTCGGCAACACGTTGTTCACGCAACAGGACACCGCCGGCGGCGAATTGCGCGGCGTGGCAGTGGACGTCGTCCGCGAACTGGGAGCGCGCCTCGGCGTGCCGGTCGAGCACGTCGTCCATGGCACGCCGGGTGAGGTGGCGGACGCTGCCGTCAACGACACCTGGGATGTCGCGGTGCTCGCGATCGAACAGGCGCGCGCGCAGACGGTCCACTTTTCGCCACCGATGACCGGGATCGAAGCGACGTACCTGGTCCACAAGGATTCGGCGCTGCGTTCAGTCGTACAGGTCGACGCCTCCGGCGTCCGGATCTCGGCGCCGGAAAAGGCCGGATACGAGCTCTACCTGGCCCGGACGCTGCGCCAGGCGACATTGGTGCGCTCGAAGACGACCCAGGCCTCGATCGATCTGTTCAACGAGCGGCGCGCCGATGCCCTGGCAGGTTTGAAGCCGATGCTGATCGAATGGAAGGGGACGATGCCCGATGCGCGGATGCTCGAAGGCAAGTTCATGACCGTGAACCACGGATTGGCTTCGCCGCGCGACCGGCGCGCGGCGGCTGACTATCTGGACGTTTTCGTCCAGGACCTGAATTCGTCGGGGTTCGTCGCGCGCTCGATCGAGAGGCACCGCGTCCAGGGGCTGTCAGCCGTTTAGTGGAGTGCGCCTTTCGCGCTGATGCCAGAGAGGCTACTTTTCCATCACCGCGTCCCACGGTCCACTCGACTGGATGAAAAACACCGAGGAATCCCAGTCGCCCGTGGCGGCATTGAATTCAAGATGGGACGACGGAAGCTCGCGAGGAACTCGACCGCCGGGGCTGTCCCGGTCCCTCGGAACGGACTAGGGTGTAATCTCCGTGCGATGAACGATCGATCGAGCCAGACGCCGTCGCGGATCGTGCTCAGCACCTTTCTCGTCCTCGTCTCGGCGCTTGCCCTTCTGCCGGTCCGCGAAGCCATTGCTGCCGATGACGCAGCGGCCAGCAATGCGGTCCCCAGCAATGCCGTCGCCGCCCAGGCGCCTGGCGGTCAGGGACCCGTTGGCAATGGACCCGCTGGCGGTCCGCCCGCCGCTGCGGCGCTGACCGGGAACAAGACGGAAGCCGCGCGTGCCGCGCAGTTCACCTTCGCCTGGCCGCTCGACGCGGAGGCGCGCAAGCCGCGCGGAGCGACGACCCGCGGTGCGCCGGTCAAGCTGGTCACCGAGCCGAGCGCCGATTGGCAGCGTCTGCGCGCAGCCGTCGCCGACGGTGCGACCGATTTCGAGCGCGATCGGCTCGCGATCCTGGCGATGGCGGGACCCTATCGGGTCACCTTCGATTTCCTCGAGGTCGTGCGCTATGACGCAGCGCTCGGGCCGGACGCGCCGTACCAGAGCTGGGGAACCGAGTACGTGTTCGTCGCCGAGGATCGCGGCGACTCCATCGCCTTGCAGCACGTGCTGGTGATGCGCATCCGCAAGGACGATGGCAGCGACAGCGAGCCGATGGTCGTGCGTCACTGGCGGCAGGAGTGGCGCTTCCAGGCCGATACCCGGCTCACTTTCGACGGTCGCAACACCTGGACGCTGCGTGACGTGCCGGTGGCGCAGCGGCTGGGCGCATGGGTCCAGACCGTCTATCAGGTCGACGACTCGCCGCGCTATGCTGCCGGCGGGCGCTGGCAGCACAACGAGAGTTTCTCCACCTGGATCAGCGACGAGACCGGCCGTCCGTTGCCGCGGCGCGAGTTCAGTGTCCGCAACGACTACGACATGCTGCTCGGAACGAACCGGCACACGATCCTGTCGACCGGCTGGGTCCAGGAGGAGAACAACCTCAAGCTGGTGCTCGACGACGGCAGGGTCCGTGGCCGCATGCCGTTTCTGGCGCGCGAGTACGGCGTGGCGCGCTACGAGCGGATCCGCGACTTCGACTTCGAGCCTGGCGCGCGTTACGTCGCGCTTACCGAACCATTCTGGGCCGAGGTTCGTGATGCCTGGCGCGAACGGATCGAGCACACGCGTCGCCTGACGCTCAAGGCGCCACCCGACCAGGGGCAACTCTTCCTGCCGTTCTTCGACTACGCCGGGAAGCTGGCAGACGGTGCGGCGTTCGATCGCGCCGAGGCGCGCGCGTTTGTCGAACGGACACTCGATGAGCGCTATCTCGTCGCCGGTGACGAACAGGGTCAAGCGCGCGGTCGGGCAGCGTACTGAACCCGGACCGGGTGCAGGAGGACGGCCTGAGCGCGCTCACTAACGTGCGACGGACGCTGGCTGCCGGCCAGCGCGGCGCGCACGGCACGCAACCACGTTGAGCATGAAGCGACGCCGCTCAACGAAAGCCAAGATCGCCGCGACTTTATTGGTCGCCGCCAGCATCGCCGCGCTTGCCGCCTGCGGAGTGGCCGGTCGGCAAGCGACCGCACCGGCGCCAGCGTCAGCGTCAGACGCCACTGCCCTGCAGGCGGCCTGCCCCAGTCTCACTGGCATGACGATCCCGGCCTCGGCAATCGGCCTGCCCAGTGGAACCGCGTCGATCGAGTCGGCGACCTTCGTGCCGGCCGTCGCGCAGGCCGTGTCGGGGACGACGGCGACGCCCGCCTCGCCCGATTACTGCAAGGCTCTTGGCTCGATCGCACCGGTCGACCCGGCCGCGCAGCGGATCAACTTCCAGCTGAACCTGCCTACATCGTGGAACGGGAAGGCGCTGCAATACGGCGGCGGTGGCTACAACGGCACGCTCGTCACCGGCCTCGCGCCCTTGCGCGATGCCGCCCCCGGAGACCCGCTGCCACTGTCGCGCGGCTATGCGACCCTCGGGACCGATTCTGGGCATCAGGCGGCCTCGGCTGCGGCCAATCGGATCGGCGAGTTCGGACTGAACGAGGAGATGCTGGTCAACTACGGCTATGCGTCGTACAAGAAGGTGAAGGACGTCTCGGTCTCCGTGATGCAGACCTTCTACGGCCAGCGACCGCAGCGGACGTATTACTTCGGCGGCTCCGAGGGGGGTCGCGAAGGCCTGACGATGGCCCAGCGCTTCCCGGCCGACTACGACGGCATCGTCAGCGTCGTGCCCGTCGTGCAGTTGTCGATGCTGTTTCAGTCGTACATCCCCCGCCAGATGCCGCAGTTCAACGGCGGATGGATGAGCCCGAAAAAGGTCGCGACCTTCGCGCGCTTCGTCTCGGATACCTGCGACAGCCTCGACGGCGTCGCCGATGGTGTCGTCAGCAACTACCTCGCATGCCCGCCCCGCATCGATCTGCAGGCGCTGCGCTGCCCCGGGGGCACCGATGGCGGCGACCATTGCCTGTCGGACCCGCAGGTAGCGACGATGACGGCGGTCCATTCACCGTTTACCCTGCCATTCCCGGTCGCTCACGGACTGACGACCTATCCGCAATCCCTGTACGGAAACGAGACCACGCCGGACCCGACCCATCCGACGATGACGCGCTGGGTCACCGGGACCGCACCGCCGACCCGGGACGTCGATGCCGCGACCGCGGCGCAACAGTGGTTGTACGGCGCTAACTTCGTGCGCTTTTTCGTCACCCGCGACGCCGGCTATGACGTCACCCAATACGACCCGGCAAACTTCCGCCAGCGCGTCGAGCAGGTGTCATCGATCATCGACTCGAGCGATCCGGATCTGTCCGCGTTCTTCGCGCGTGGCGGCAAGCTCATCCTGCGGGAAAACATGGGCGATCTCGCGCAGAGCCCGCTCGCAGGCATCAAC
>JBEVJQ010000269.1:0-9761 GCA_040510055.1 Burkholderiaceae bacterium
ATCGCAGCATGGATCGAGTCCCGACGATCGGAGCGGCCGCCACGCACAGGACGTGCACGCAAACCACTCCCTGGCCACCCCTTTGAGGACGCCCCTTGTCCCCAAAGACCCCGCAGACCCGCATGAAATGGACCGATGAGTGTCCGACCTCGGGCACCATCACGCTCATCGGGTTCTCGACCCGCAATCACCTAGGACGACACCGCGCGAAGTGCACCACCGCTCCAAGTGAACCACCGCTCGAAACGAACCACCGCGTCAAGCGGACCACCGCCCGAAGCGCCGCTGAGAGCGAACGGAGCCTAGGCCACGCGACAAGGTGCGAGATCGGCGAAGCAGCAACGACGAGTGTTCGGCGATCAGCTTCCAACCCCCCTCGCGTCGCTGCCGATGTCCTGCCGGCCCA
Source organism: Burkholderiaceae bacterium (assembly GCA_040510055.1). Classification (GTDB taxonomy): domain Bacteria; phylum Pseudomonadota; class Gammaproteobacteria; order Burkholderiales; family Burkholderiaceae_E; genus Lautropia. The sequence goes on from JBEVJQ010000269.1 coordinate 407, forward strand.
CCACCGACCCGCCTGCGGACCGCCTGTCGGACTTCGACTACGACCTGCCGCAGTCGCTGATCGCGCAGCGGCCGGCGCCGGCGCGCAGCGCCGCCCGGTTGATGGCCGTCGGCGCAACCGGCCTCGACGATCGGCGCTTCGAGGACTTGCCGGCGCTGCTCGACCCCGGCGACCTGCTGGTCCTCAACGATACCCGCGTCGTCAAGTCACGACTGTTCGGGCGGCGCGAGACCGGCGGTCGGATCGAGGCTCTGGTCGATCAGGTGGTCGCGCGCGACGAGGCCTGGGTGCTGCTGCGCGCGAGCCACCTGCCGCGGCCTGGCGGTCGACTGACGTTCGAGCGCCGTCGCGGATCGGCCGACTCGTCCGTCGCGAACGCCGGCACGCGTGACGTGCCGGACGACGCCACACCCCACCCGGGGAGCATCGTCGCCAGCGGCGCCACCGTGATCGCGCGTGACGACGGCCGGGACCAGCAACGGGACCTACCGCGATTCCGGCTGCGTTTCGACGTCCCGGTCTTCGACCTGCTCGAATCCGCCGGCCACCTGCCGCTGCCACCGTACATCCGGCACGAGGCCGACGCCGACGATGCCGAGCGCTACCAGACGATCTACGCCGCCGAACCCGGCGCAGTGGCCGCGCCGACAGCGGGGTTGCATTTCGATGCGGCCGTGTTCGCTGCCCTCGGCGAGCGCGGCGTCGCGGTCGCGCGAATCACCCTCCATGTCGGCGTCGGAACGTTCCTGCCGGTGCGTAGCGAAGCGCTCGACGAACACCGGATGCACGCCGAACGCTACCGGATCGGCCTCGAGGCGGCGGCCGCGATCGCGGCCACCCGTAGCCGCGGCGGTCGAATCGTGGCGGTCGGCACGACCACGTTGCGCGCCCTCGAGGCCAGTGGCGGCATGGCCGGCGACGGCGAGACCGACCTTTTCATCCGACCGGGCTACCGCTTTCGCGTCGTCGACCGGCTGGTGACGAACCTCCATCTGCCGCGCTCGACGTTGCTGATCCTCGTCAGCGCATTCGCCGGCAGCGAGCGGATCCGCCGGGCCTATGCCCACGCCGTCGCCGAGCGCTATCGGTTCTTCAGCTACGGCGACGCGATGTTGCTCGACCGCGCCGACGCGCCACCGCCGTCACCGCCGTCACCGCCGTCACCGCCGGCAGCGCCGGCTTCGCCGTCAGCGTGGTCGTCACCGTCATCCCCGTCAGCGACGTCACCGCCCTCAGCAGCGCCAGCGCCATCGGAGCCATCGACGCACCCAGCAGATCCCGGCGCCATCCAGCCCGGCCCGGAGCCGGGCCGATGCTGACCTTCGAGCGCGTCGCCGACGACGGCGCGGCGCGGCGCGGGCGTCTCCACTGCCGTCACGGCGTCTTCGAGACGCCGATGTTCATGCCGGTCGGCACCTACGGCGCCGTCAAGGGGATGAGCCCCGCAGCCCTCCGGGACGTGGGCGCCCGGATCATCCTCGGCAACACGTTCCATCTCTGGCTGCGGCCGGGCACGGACGTCATCGCGCGTTTCGGCGGGCTGCATCGCTTCATCGGCTGGAACGGCCCGATCCTCACCGACTCCGGCGGCTACCAGGTCTTCAGCCTCACGGCGATGCGCCGGATCACCGAGGACGGGGTGCGTTTCGCCTCGCCGATCAACGGCGACCGGCTGTTGCTCACGCCCGAGGAATCAATGCGGATCCAGTCGGTGCTCGATTCCGACATCGCGATGGTGTTCGACGAGTGCACCCCTTACCAGACCGGTGACCGGTTGACGACCGAGCGCGAGGCCGCCGAATCGATGCGGCTGTCGCTGCGCTGGGCGCACCGCTCACGCTCCGCGTTCGATGCCGCGCAGGCGGCAAGGGGCTCGCGGGCCGATTCGGAATCGAGCGCAGGGCCGGAAACCGAGGCGGACAGCGGATCGCGCGCGGACGCGACATCGGGGACGAACGCCCTGTTCGGGATCGTCCAGGGCGGGATGCACGAATCGTTACGCGACGAGTCGCTGACTAGCCTGACCGAGATCGGATTCGACGGCTACGCGATCGGCGGGTTGTCCGTCGGTGAACCGAAGGCCGAAATGCAGCGGATCGTCGCCCACTGCGCCCCGCGACTGCCGGCCGATCGGCCCCGTTATCTGATGGGTGTGGGCACACCCGAGGACATCGTCACGGCGATCGGCAACGGCATCGACCTGTTCGACTGCGTGATGCCGACGCGCCATGCCCGCAACGGTTGGTTGTTCACGCGCCACGGCGACCTCAAGATCCGGAATGCCCGCTACCGCGACGACCAGCGGCCGATCGATGCCGGTTGCCATTGTTCGACCTGCGCCCATTTCTCCCGCGCCTATCTCCATCACCTGAGCCGGATCGGCGAGATGCTGGGTGCGCACCTTGCCACCGTCCACAACCTCCACTATTACCTCTCGCTGGTCGAGGACGCGCGCGCGGCGATCGACGGTCGGCGGTTCGAACACTGGCGGGCAGCAATCCTTTCGGATCGGGCGTCGGGCCTCCCGGACTGATCAGCGCCCCCTTGGCAGTCCCTCGATAGCGAGAGCGCCAATGCAAATTCCGGGCTCGATGTCTGCCCCGCGGTCGGTTCAGGGCTCACCGTATCTTCGCGCAGAGCTCGCCGCATCCAGCGAAGGGGGTGTCACGGTTCTGTCATATTGGGCCGTTCCCGCATTGCGATCAGTCGGGAGAAAGTGGTGACGACGGCCACAGAAGTCAGAGGATGACAGGGGCGGAGTGCAGGGGCCAGGTGTCCTGTCACGAAGTCGTCACAGGCGGGCCCTAGCATCTCGTCGTCGCAACCCCCAGGATACCTATGGCACTCCAGCACCTCGCTCGCCTCCTTCCGACCGCAGCAACAGCGCTCGCGCTGACCACTTCGATCACGACCGCGTCTGCAGCGAGCATCACCGGGGCTGGCGCGACGTTCCCGGCACCGGTCTATGCGAAATGGGCCGAGGCCTACAAGGCCGAGACCGGGCATGCGCTCAACTACCAGGCAATCGGCTCTGGCGGCGGCATCCGCCAGATCAAGGGCAAGACTGTCGACTTCGGCGCCAGCGACGATCCGCTCCCGGGCGACGAGTTGACCAAGGACGGACTGATCCAGTTCCCGGCCGTCATCGGCGGCGTCGTACCAGTCGTGAATCTCCCCGGCGTCGAGCCCGGCAAGATGACGCTGACCGGCGAGTTGCTCGGCAAGTTGTTCGCCGGGGCGATCACCAAGTGGAACGATCCGGAGATCGCGAAGCTCAACCCCGGACTCAAGCTGCCGTCGATGGCAGTGACCCAGGTCTACCGCTCCGATTCGTCGGGCACGACGGCGGTCTTCACCGACTATCTCGAGAAGGCATCGGCCGACTTCAAGACCAAGGTCGGCAGCGGCAAGACGGTCAACTGGCCGGGCGGCATCGGCGGCAAGGGCAATGCCGGCGTCGCGGCGAACGTCAGCAAGATAGGCGGCGCCCTCGGCTACGTCGAATTCGCCTTTGCCAAGCAGAACAAGCTGTCGCATACCGCGCTGATCAACGCTGCCGGCAAGACCGTGCAACCGGATAACGAGACGTTCGCTGCTGCCGCCGCCGATGCCGACTGGGGCACTGCGCCGGGCTTCGGCATCAGCCTCAACGACCAGAAGGGAGCCGATGCGTGGCCGATCACGTCGGCCACCTTCATCCTGATGCACCGAAAGGCCGCGAAACCGGAGCAGAGCGCCGAGACGCTGAAGTTCTTCCAGTGGGCGATGACCAAGGGCGACAAACTCGCCCTGGACCTCGACTACGTCCCGCTGCCGAAGAAGACGACCGAGCGGGTGATGGCCTCGTGGAAGGAGATCCAGGACGAGACGGGCAAGGCCGTGCTCGCGGCAAAGTAGACTGACGGTCCGTCCATCCTCCGTTGCGCCTCGGGTGCCCGGTCCCGAGGCGACTACTGACCCGTGCATCGATCCAGGGACGAAGAAGACTCGATGTCGACCACGATGACCCAGACCGCGCCGGCGCGGCTTGGTGGCGTGCGAACCGAAGTGGCCGATCGGGCACAGCGGAGCCGTGACGAAGAGCTTCTGTTGGCCGCCCGGGTCCGGCGGTTCTCCGCCCAGGATCGGCTGTTCGTGTTCGTCACCTTCTCATTCGCCGCCCTGGTGCTGGTCATCCTCGGTGGCATCCTGGTCTCGTTGCTTCGCGAGGCATGGCCGGCGCTGAGGGAATACGGGCCGGCCTTCCTCACCGGCGGCACCTGGAGCCCTTCCGACGACGTCTTCGGCGCGCTGATCGCTATCTACGGCACGCTGATGACCTCGTCCATCGCCCTGCTGCTGGCGGTACCGGTGAGCTTCGGCATCGCAGTGTTCCTGACCGAGACCTGCCCTCTCTGGCTGCGGCGGCCGCTCGGTACCGCCATCGAACTGCTCGCCGGCGTGCCGTCGATCATCTACGGCATCTGGGGACTGTTCACGCTCGCCCCGTTGCTCCAGAAATACGTCCAGCCGTGGCTGTCGGCCACGGGCCTGCCGCTGTTCTCCGGCGCTCCTCTCGGTGTCGGCATCTTCACTGCCGGCATCGTGCTGTCGTTGATGATCATCCCGTTCATCGCCTCGGTGATGCGCGACGTGTTCGAGACCGTGCCGCCGGTACTGAAGGAATCGGCCTACGGCATCGGCGCCACGACCTGGGAAGTGGTCAGGAAGATCGTATTGCCCTACACGCGGATCGGCGTGATCGGCGGGATCATGCTCGGTCTCGGTCGGGCGTTGGGCGAAACGATGGCCGTGACCTTCGTGATCGGCAACGCCAACCGGCTGTCGGGATCGCTGTTCGCGCCCGGCAACTCGATCGCCTCGACGCTGGCCAACGAGTTCGCCGAGGCCGATCCGAAGCTGCACATCCCGGCGCTGTACTCACTCGGGCTGCTGCTGTTCGTCATCACCTTCGTCGTGCTGGCGATCGCGAAGTGGCTGACCAACCGCGTCGACCGCAAGGCGGGCCGCTGAAATGGACGTTGCTGGCGACGCGCGAGAAGGCAACATGGACCCGGCGATCTATCGCCGGCGCCTGTTCGCCAACCGGATCGGAATGTTGTTCTCCGGCTTCGCGATGACGGTCGGGTTGGCCGGCCTGCTCTGGATCCTGTGGACATTGCTGTACCAGGGGCTGTCGGCGCTGGGCTGGGATTTTTTCACCCAGTCGACGCCAGCGCCCGGTTCGGCCGGCGGCGGGATGCTCAACGCCATCGTGGGCAGCCTGATCATGGTCGGCATGGCGACCGCGGTCGCGACGCCGATCGGCATTCTGGCCGGCATCTACCTTGCCGAGTTCGGCGCCCGCTCGCGTTTTGCCGCGGCTACGCGCTTTCTCATCGACATCATGCTGTCGGCCCCTTCGATCGTCATCGGCCTGTTCGTCTACGCCGTGGCAGTCGCCACCGTCGGCGGTTTCTCCGGCTGGGCAGGATCGCTGGCGTTGTCGCTGATTGCGATTCCGGTGGTCGCCCGGACGACGGAGAACATGTTGGCACTCGTGCCTGGCAGCCTTCGCGAGGCCGCCTTTGCCCTCGGCACGCCGCGCTGGAAGGTCAACCTGAGTATCGCCCTGCGCGCCGTCAAGGGCGGAGTCGTCACCGGGGTGCTGCTCGCGATCGCCCGGATGATCGGCGAAACGGCACCGCTCTTGTTCACGGCGCTGTCCAATCAGTTCTTCACCGCCAATCCGGCCGAACCGATGGCGAGCCTGCCGGTGGTGATCTACAACTTCGCGATGAGTCCCTACGAGGACTGGCAACGGTTGGCCTGGGGCGGCGCGGCGCTGATCGCCGTGATCGTGCTGGGAATCAACATCGCCGCCCGGGTGCTGTTCCGCGACCCGATGCGCAACTGAGCTCCGAAGGAGAACCCCGACTCGTGGCAGCCGTCCTGCAGAGCCGTACAACGAACGAAACCGCTCCGAAGCCCGTCATGGAGGTCCAGGGACTGAACTTCTTCTACGGCGCCTTCCAGGGCCTGAAGAATGTCACGGTCGACCTGGCGCGCAACCATGTCACGGCGTTCATCGGCCCATCAGGCTGCGGCAAATCGACGCTGCTGCGCACCTTCAACCGGATGTTCGACCTCTATCCGGGCCAGCGCGCCGAGGGCCGGATCCTGCTCAACGGCAAGGACATCCTGTCGCCCGACCAGGATGTGAACCTGCTGCGGGCGAGGGTCGGCATGGTGTTCCAGAAGCCGACGCCGTTCCCGATGACGATCCGCGAGAACATCGCCTTCGGCGTGCGGCTCTACGAGCGGATGTCCAATGCAGCGATGAACGAGCGCGTCGAATGGGCGCTGCGCAAGGCCGCACTCTGGGACGAGGTCAAGGACAAGCTCTATCAGAGCGGGCTGTCGTTGTCGGGCGGCCAGCAGCAGCGGCTCTGCATCGCGCGCACGGTGGCGGTCAAGCCGCAGATCGTGCTGCTCGACGAGCCCACCAGCGCGCTCGACCCGATCTCCACCGCCAAGGTCGAGGAACTGATCGACGAGTTGAAGAAGGACTACACGATCGCCATCGTGACCCACAACATGCAGCAGGCGGCGCGGATCAGCGACTTCACCGCCTACATGTACCTGGGCGAACTGATCGAATTCGGCCGGACCAACGAGATCTTCCTCAAGCCTCGGCGCAAGGCGACCGAGGACTACATCACCGGACGTTTCGGCTGATCGGTATCGCGCCCGGCTCTCCGGGAGCTCGATCGAGCCTCGCCAGAGGGACCACCACCGGATGGACCATACCTACTCCCGGTTCGACACCGACCTGATCGCGCTGCGCAGCGAAGTGTCGACGATGGCCGATCTGGTCGAGCGCCAGCTCCTTCGCGCCGTCGATGCGGTACGCGGCGGCGATCCGGCGCTCGTCGCGCGAGTACTGGGCGACGAGTCCGAGGTCAACCGGCGCCACCTGCAGACCGACCTGCACTGCAACACCATGATCGCGCGACTTCAGCCGATCGCCGTCGACCTGCGCGAGATCATCGCCGTCCTGCACATCAACAACGACCTCGAGCGGATCGGCGACGAGGCCAAGAAGATCGCGATTCGCGCTCGCAACCTGCAAGCTCGGACGCTACCGCAGGGACAACTCGATCGGCTGCACGAAATGGCCATCGACGTGGCCGAGATGTTGCGCGAGTCCGTGCGCGCGTTCGCCCGTCGAGACTCGGCCCTGGCCGCCGAGGTCGCGGCCCGCGACGAGAGCGTCGACAGTGCACGCGACCGGCTGATCGCGGAGCTGGTCGACGAAATCAGCCACAACGAGGGCCTGGCGACGGTGGGCGTCGACCTGGCCTTCGTCGCCCAGTCGATCGAGCGTGTCGGCGACCATGCGAAGAACATCGCCGAGTACGTGATCCGCATCGTCGACGGCGTCGATCCGCGCCACCGGGCGGTCGCCTAGGTTCGAGCTCCCGGGCTCCTGACGGGCGAATGGTCCGGGCGGGACGTGAATGCGGCTGGGGCGCCACGCCATGCCCGGCGCGGACACGACGATATCAGCCGGTCGGCCTGAGCGAGATGAGATGAGGCGGGAGTCGGAATCGAACCGGCGTACACGGCTTTGCAGGCCGCTGCCTGACCACTCTGCCATCCCGCCGGCGAGAAGGGGGCTGACTGTGAACCCGAGTCGGCCGGTGCCGCTAGCCGGTGCCGGTTGCCCTGGTATTCAGCCTGTCGCCGCGATGGAGCGGGAGACGAGTCTCGAACTCGCGACCTCAACCTTGGCAAGGTTGCGCTCTACCAACTGAGCTACTCCCGCGCTCGGCGTCAAGCCGCGCAGTATAGCGGGCCGGCCACGGGCCGCGCAAATGAGGAGGCGGCGTCCGTCGCGCCGGCGCAGTCGCGTCTCGCAGTCGGATCGCAATCGGCGCCCCGGGCAGGGTCAGCGACCGCCGGCGGGGCTGCGACCCACCTGGCGCAACTGCGGCCACGCCTGCCACAGGTAGTAGCCCATCGACCAGAGCGTGAGCACGGCGGCGACGTAGATCAGCCAGGTACCGAGCGGTCGTGCGCCCCACTGCGCCGGCAGGCCGAGCCAGTTCAACGGCCCGTCGTAGAGCAACAGGGGGATGGCCGTCATCTGCGCCGCGGTCTTGAATTTGCCCAGCGAGTTGACGGCGACGCTCTTGCGTGCGCCCATGGTCGCCATCCACTCACGCAACGCCGAGATCGCGATCTCCCGGCCGATGATGATCGAGGCGACGATGGCGCCGACCCGATCCAGTTCGAGCAGCATGACCAGGGCGACGCAGACCAGCAACTTGTCGGCAACCGGATCGAGGAAGGCCCCGAACGGCGTCTGCTGGCCGAACCGGCGGGCGACGTAGCCATCGACCCAATCGGTGATCGCGGCCACCGTGAACAGCACCGTCGCCACCAGGTTGCGCCACCCCATGCCGAGCCCTTCCCACGGGGTCAGGTAGATCGCGACCAACAGGGGGATCGCGAGCATCCGGTGCCAGGTCAGAATGTTCGCGAGGTTCAGCGGCATCGGTCGGTGCCCTGCGCGGCGGGGATCGACTCCCATGCTAACAAAGCCGGTTCGGGCCCTCCGCCCCGATGGCGGCGCGAGGAGGTCGCGATGCCGCGCTCGCCCGTTCCCCTCCGACATGGCCTCGCTGCAGGCATCGGCTCAGTGCAGTCGACGGTAAATCTCCTCGGCCAGCGTGTGCGAGATGCCCTCGACCGAGGACAGGTCCTCGACGCTGGCGGCCGTCACGCCGCGCAGTCCGCCGAACCGAGCCAGCAGGCGTTGCCGCCGCTTGGCGCCGATCCCATCGATATCCTCGAGCGTCGAGGCCTTCCGAGACTTGGCCCGGCGCGCCCGCATTCCGGTAATCGCGAACCGGTGCGCCTCGTCACGGATCTGCGCCACCAGCATCAACGCTGCCGAATCGCGACCGGGTTCGAGCGGCGCCCGGCCGTCGGCGAACACCAGCGTCTCGAGGCCCACCCTGCGTTCCTCGCCCTTGGCGACGCCGACGATCACGCCGATATCGAGGCCGAGTTCACCGAACACCTCGCGGGCGACGCCAACCTGCCCCTTGCCGCCATCGATCAGGACGAGGTCGGGCATCGGCCGCTGCCCTTCGGGGTCGACGCCGACCTTGCCGTAGCGCCGGACCAGCACCTGCCGCATGGCCGCGTAGTCGTCACCGGGCTCGATGCCGCTGACGTTATAGCGTCGGTACTCGTGGCGCGCCATCTTGTGAGCGTGGTAGACGACGCAGGACGCCTGCGTCGCCTCGCCGGCGGTGTGGCTGATGTCGAAGCACTCGATCCTCAGCGCCGTGGTGTCGCCGTCGTC